>JAUVIQ010000121.1 GCA_030592655.1 Planctomycetales bacterium
AGAATTTAGATAAAGAAAAAAAAGAAAAAAGTCTTTATCCCTTGTATCCCTCGCCACAGCGAGTCTTCGACCTGTATCCCTGCTGATGCTTTTTCTCTTTTTTTATTTAATTCTTATCCCCTGCATCTCCTGCATCCCTGCTAATGCTTTTGTTCCCCAGCCCGCATCTTGCTAATTTCCGCCTCTATGTTTAGCATGCCCCGTATGTTCACGGGAATTATCCAATATGTAGGCAGGGTCGAAAGCGTTGCCGACGTAGCCGGTGGCAGGCGTATCGACGTTGACCTCGGCCAGTTGGCTGAAGGACTTATCGTCGGCGCGTCGGTCGCGGTGGACGGAGTTTGCCTGACGGCTTCGCGGATTACCGGAAACCGGACGGAATTCGACGTAGTGCCCCAAACGCTGAAGCAAACGACGCTGGGCGAACTCGCCGCCGGCAGCGAGGTCAATCTCGAACCGGCAATATCCGCCGACGCCGCCTTGGACGGGCACATCGTTCAGGGGCATATCGACGCCACAGCCAATCTTGCCGGCATCGACCGTGGCGGCGATGGAGTGATGATGACGCTCACAGTAGCCGGCGAATTGACCGACCAAATGGTCCCCGCCGGTTCGATAGCCCTGGCCGGCGTGAGCCTGACGCTGGCGAAAGTGGAGCCGGGGCGATTTTTCGTCGCGCTGGTTCCCACGACGCTGGAGCGGACGACGCTGAGAAACCTCCGGGCCGGCAGCCGCCTCAACGTTGAACTGGACATTATCGGAAAATACGTCCGTCGGCATCTGGAGAACCTAGCCGGCAAAGCCGGGCCGCTGACAATGGAAAATCTCCGCCAGGCGGGATTTGCGTAAAAAAGATAGTAACTGGTAACTGGTAATTCGTAATTAGTCAAAAAAAGACCTGATACCCAATTACGAATCACGAATTACCAATTACTAATTACGAATTACCAATTACGAATTTATGAACGATAACTGTCCGACAATTGGAATCACGATGGGCGATCCGTGCGGGATTGGTCCGGAGATCGTGGTCAAGGCGTTGGCTGACGAATCGATCCGCTCGCAGGGGCGTTTTGTCGTCTTCGGATTCAGTGAACTTATCGCATACGCCGCCGACTTGGCCGAGTTGGATTTCGCCTGGTTTCGAGACCATCATGACGAGCCTCAACCCTTCGGGTCGGGGCCGGGCGTTACCGTACTGGACTACGACGAACTGCCTGCACCGGCGGCGGGTAAGCACGAACCGACCCATTACGGCGGAGCCGCAAGTATGGCGTTCCTCGAAGACGCAATCGTTGCCGCACAGGCCGGCAAGATCGACGCGATGGTAACAGCCCCGATTTCCAAAGAGGCGTGGCATCTGGCGGGATTCAAATTCCCCGGACACACCGAACTTTTGGCCAAGCGGACGAAGACGAAAAATTTCGGAATGATGTTCGTCGCGCCGCAGATGAAGATTATCCTGGCGACCATCCACGAGCCGCTGTTCAGCATCGTCAACCGCTTCACGATAGGGCGGGTATTCAATCCGATCGACCTTGCAGACAAGGCCTTGCGCGAGATGTTCGGCTTCGAAAATCCGCATATCGCCGTTTGCGGGCTTAATCCGCACGCCGGCGAGGGCGGGAGCATCGGCGACGAGGAAAAACGCATTATCGCTCCTGCAATTCTCATGGCCGCCGAAAACGGCATCAACGTTACGGGGCCATATCCCGCCGACACGCTTTTTCGCCGGGCTGTGCGGGGCGAGTTCGATTGCGTTGTTGCGATGTACCACGACCAGGCGCTTATCCCGATAAAACTGCTGGCTTGGGAAGATGCGGTGAATCTGACGGTAGGGATTCCGATTATCCGCACCAGCCCCGGCCACGGGACAGCCTTCGACATCGCCGGAAAAAACCGCGCAAGCCCAGCCCCAATGAAAGCCGCTATCCAACTGGCAATCAACCTGGCGAAACGCCGCGCAGCCGTCAAGTAACGATGGGACTTTCGGAAAAAACAGCACGTGAATTGGTTCTCGCCCAACTTGGCCACGGCGATTGGACTGTTCGACCGTTCGGTGCGGGGAAATTCTCCGAAACGTTCGACGTCGCCGGGCCGGGCGGGCGGTACGTCCTTCGCGTCGCTCCGCCGGACGATATGCTCCAGTTGTTCTACGAGCGGCGGATGATGCGACAGGAACCGGGCATCCACGCACGCCTGCTGGCGGAGACCTCCGTACCCGTCCCGTCGATTGTCGCCCACGATTTCTCGCGCGAACGCATCGACCGCGATCACCTCATCATGCCGCGCCTGGAAGGCCTGCCGCTAAGCGAAGCCGGCTTGGACGGGCCGGCCAAAGCCCGCGCCATAACCGAGTGGGGCGGGTATATCGGGCAAGTCCACTCGATTACCGATTCCAAAAATCGCTTCGGCTACCTCGGCGAGCACGAGTGCATGGCTCCGCAGGCGACATGGGCCGAGGCGTTTGAGGTGATGTGGCGGGCGGAACTTGACGACATCGTCGCCTGCAAAATCTACGACCGCTCTGTCGCCGACGATGCCCGAAAACTCCTTTCCGATAATCTTAAAGCCTTCGAGCATTGCCGGATGTCGCACCTCCTCCACGGCGATATATGGGTAACGAACCTGCTGGTCGGGCCGGACGGGAAAGTTACCGGCGTACTGGACTTCGACCGCGCCTGCTGGGGCGACATCGAGTGGGATTTAGCCATCGCCGAGTACTGCGGCGTCGCCGGCCCCGCCTTCTGGGAAGGCTATGGCCGACAAATCGAAACGCACACCGGCGAAGCCGCCGTCCGGCGCATGTTTTATCTACTCTACGAGCACCAGAAATACATCGTAATTTCAATGTCCACCCGCCGAGGCCACAACCGCCCCCTGGCCCAACGCTACGCCGACGAGAGCCTGGCAGTAATGCAAAACTTCCGCCGAACGGGTAAACCGGTGTTCTAATTTATAGGGCGTGCAGACGGGTTGTGTCGGCTACAATGTCGTCGGCAACTGAATCCAGGTAAGGAGAGAAACGATGCTAAAGAACTTGTGTGTCTTTGGAGCCATTCTGACAGTCATTGGGATTTTTTCAATACATCTGGTTGCAGAGGACAAGAGGGCGACCACTGCCACCACCCAATCGGGACTTGGTATCTACCGCATCAGGGCCCAGGAGGCGTCAATCAGGAGCATGAAGAAGCGTGCGGATGAGGTCCTGAAGATGAACAACATATCGGCCCGCGTTCATGTCGAAGCCGTCATGCAACTGGCGGATCGCCTTGCCAAGGAGGGACAATCCAAAGAGGCGGTCAAATACTACAAGGCGGGGCTCAAGCACTTCCCTTTGGACCTGAAGCGACAGCTCGCCCTTGGTCGGATGCTGATGAAGATGGGGAAGAAAAAAGAGGCCATGGAGAGAGCCAAGATCGTCACAAAGATGGCGGAGGAGGACAATCTGGTTGTTCCCGCTCGGAAAATGCTGGGCAAAAAAGTGGACACGAAGATCAAGGCTATTGGCAAGCTGGACGGAAAAGCCCCGATAATCATCCTTGTCCCCATGGGGAAAGTCGATGTGCTGCTCGTGCGTGATGTTCGGAAGAAGCTCCAAAAGCAGTTGGGCATTTCCGTGCTTATTCGCAGTGTCCCGCTGACCATGCCATCCTATGGGCGCGACCCGTTCCACGATTTCTGCCAAGCCCTCCGCAAGCAGCTCAAGAATCTGAAGGCAACCTGTTCTCCCGACCAGTACGAAGCGATGCTGAAGCAGGCGAAGGTTCGGGAGGCCGACTTAAAACGGGACGAGAAAATCGTCCAGTTGTTCCAGCGGCTCCTGGACCAGTCAGGGGATGAGAAGGTCAGTCGCAGTTTCGCCGCCACTGTGGCCAAAGCCCGTACGGAAGAGAGGCAATGGAACTCCCTCGCTTTGCTGAAAGTTCTCCGAAAAGCAACCAAGGCGCACAAGCAGAACAACGTGAGGTTCATAGGCGTGACTCGGTGCGACATCTATAGCAAGAACACCTCGTTCCTTCTTGCCAACGGGTACCTGGGGGAGATCATGGTTATGTCATACCGGCGATTCATGTCCTCTTTTACCCACGAAACGGTCAACCGTAACCGCCTCCTGAAGCGGATGGTCAACCAGGCGCTTTCCTCCTGCGGCAAAGTCTTTGGGATCGATGGTTGCACGGATCCGAGCTGCCCCCGGGCGTATCCCCACAGCGTTGCTGAACACGATGCCAAGTCCGACAAGCTCTGTAATAAATGCCGAAAGGCATTCGACAAGGTATTTGGCCGAAAATAGTAGGTAGGGCGTGCCACTCGGCTACCGGCTACTACTACGGCTGCGGCGGTTTTTTGTCGCCGTTGGTGGCGGTCAGGACTCGGTTGACTGCGGCAAGGTATGCCTTGGCTGACGCCTCTACAATGTCGGTGCTCAAACCCCGCGCGCGGAACTTTCGTCCTTCGCTATCGACCTCGATGGTAACTTCGCCCTGTGCGTCCTTTCCGCCGGTCAATGCCCGCAGCGAATAGTCCGTCAGGTTGAGTTTCACGCCGGTAATCCGCCGGATTACTTCGTAAATCGCATCGACAGGTCCGTCGCCGGTGGCCGCGTCGGTGATAGTTTCGTCGTCTTTCGACAGCGTTACCGTCGCTGTCGGTATGGCGTTCGTCCCGGCTGTGGTTTGGAGGTTTTCCAAACGCCAGACTTCCACCGCCGAGCCTATCTGCTGGTCGATAATCGCTTCAATGTCGGCGTCGTAGATTTCTTTTTTCTTGTCGGCAAGGACGATGAATTTCTCATAGGCCTCGTTGAGTTGTTCGGGCGTGAGTGTAAAACCGAGCGACCTGGTTTTTTCCTCGAACCCGTGTCTGCCGGAGTGTTTGCCGAAGACAAGCCGGCTTGCGGGGATGCCGATGTCTTCAGGCCTCATTATTTCGTACGTATGGCGGTCTGCCAGCATTCCGTGCTGGTGTACGCCGGCTTCGTGTGCGAATGCGTTGTCGCCGACGATGGCCTTGTTCCGCTGGACGTGGACGCCGGTAATGGCCGATACCATGCGCGAGGCGGGATATATCTTCGCCGTTTCGATATTGGTATCGGCGTCGAGGAAGTCGCGTCGGGTCTTCATCGCCATGACGACTTCTTCGAGCGCGGCGTTTCCCGCCCGTTCGCCCAGGCCGTTGATTGTGCACTCGATCTGCCCGGCTCCCGCGCGGACAGCCGCCAGCGAATTGGCTACCGCCAGGCCAAGATCGTTTTGGCAGTGGACGCTGATAACGGTTTCGTCGATGTTCGAGACGTGCTTGTACAGGTAGCGAATCAGGTCGCCGAACTGCGCGGGCATGGCGTAACCGACGGTATCGGGGATATTTACGGTGGTTGCGCCGGCTTCGATGACGGCTTCGACCACCTCGGCGAGGAACTCCGGCTCGGTGCGCGATGCGTCTTCGGGTGAGAACTCCACGTCGTCGGTGTATTCGGTCGCCTGGCGGATGGCCTCGACGCTCATCTTGATAATCTCGTCCTTGGCGCGTTTGAGTTTGTGTTTGCGATGGATTTCGCTGGTGGCGCAGAAGACGTGGATTCGCCGGCGTTCGGACTTGGCGACGGCTTCGGCGGCTCGCTCGATGTCCTTATCGACCGCGCGGGCAAGGGCGGCGATTGTGCAGTTTTCGATGGTTTCAGCCACGGCCTGGACGGCATCGAAATCGCCCGGCGACGCTATCGGAAAACCGGCTTCGACAATATCGACTCGCAGTGCTTCCAGCATCCTCGCCACTTCGAGTTTTTCAGCCAGGTTCATGCTGCATCCGGGCGATTGCTCGCCGTCCCGCAGCGTCGTATCGAAAATCAGGATTTTTCTCGGTTCGTTCATAATAATTTCCCTTTGATTCTTGTTTTGTCAGTTACCGTTCATTTTGCCCAATAAAAAACCCCGCGATCCTTCGTTCGGACCACGGGGCGTCAAAAACCGATGTTCCCGCGATCCGTCAGCGCAGCAATAGCTCCAGCAATAGCAGGAGGCTCAGACTGTTCGGCCCCAACGGGGCAGGCTGACGGACCATTATTAATCCTTCATTCGCATTATATTATATCGGTCTTTACCGTTTAGTCAAAGAGAAAAAATGTGAGCGAGGTGCCACCCACCAAAAGTTCAGCCGCCGAGTACCGCCTTTTTCATCGCGGCGATGTGGGCTGGGCCTGTTCCGCAGCATCCGCCGATGATGTTCGCGCCGGCGGCGACCAGCAGGGGGGCTTTGGAGGCCATTGCTTCGGGCGTCTCCTTGAAGACGGTCTGTCCGTTTTCGATGACGGGCATACCGGCGTTGGCCATGGCGATAATCGGCATGTCCGGCGCTGTCGCTCGCAGGATTTTGACGATCTCGATCATGTGGTCCGGCCCCGTGCCGCAGTTAGTGCCGATGATGTCGGCTCCGGCTTCGATAATGGCTTCGGCGAATTTTTCGGGCGTAACGCCCATCATCGAGGCGTATCCGCCACCCTTCTGCGGATCGAACGTAAAACTTGCCATTACGACGAGGTTGGTGTTTTCCTTGGCAGCCCTGACCGCTACGGCCGCTTCTTCCAGGGCAGTCATTGTCTCGATAATCACCGCGTCGGCCCCGCCGGCTTCGAAGGCGGTTATCTGCTCGCGGAAGGCTTCGTAGAAGTTTTCTTCCGTCTCCAGCCCCAGCGGAGCCATGAATTCGCCGGTAGGTCCTGCGCTTCCGAGGACGTACTGGTCATCGCCGGCCACTTCGCGCGCGACGGCGGCGGCGGCCTGGTTAATTTCGCCGGCCCGGTCGGCAAGGTCGTAATGCTTCAATTTATACCGCGAGCCGCCGAAAGAGTTACATTCGACGATGTCGCTGCCGGCCTGTCGGTACTGGCGATGAATGTCCCTGACGTCGTCGGGTCGTTCGACGCACCACAGTTCCGGGCATTCGCCTGGTTTGAGACCCTTGGCCTGGAGAAATGTTCCCATCGCCCCGTCGCAAAAAAGGATTTGTCCCGACTTCAATTTTTCCAGTATGTTCTGCATTAGTTATTCCTTTGTCGCTATGAAAGACTTTCGCTCGCTTGTTGTCAAGCGGCTGTGTCGATTGCACCGGAATAAAGTTCTGATAAATGTTTTGACATGCGTGCCGCCTAACGGTATTATCACTCACTTGTCTCGAAGCTGGCGGGGAGGATATTCCGAATGGCTGATGAATTAAAAGGTAAGACTATCCTGCTGGTTGATGACGATAGGGATATTTTGTTGTCGATGAAGACGGCGCTTGCCGATACCGGCGCGGAGATCAGTACGGTTGAAGACGGCGAGTCGGCTGTGCGGCAAGTATTGAAATCGACGCCGGACCTTATGGTGCTGGACGTGATGCTACCCAAGAGAAGCGGGTTTCTCGTCCTGGAGAAGATCAGGCAGAAAATAAAGAAAACCGAACCGCCACGGGTAATAATGGTAACAGGGAATCCGGGCACCAGGCATCGCGTTTTTGCCGAGACGCTCGGTGTTGACTTGTACCTGAATAAACCTTTTCGGATTGAGAAAATTGTGCAGGCAGTCAAAGATTTACTCACCCCGGAAGGATAGTCGGGCCGATTTAAAGTGAAAGAAGAACGTAAGATAGTAAGGAAAAACGCAGGAAAGAAGGCAAAAGGAAAAAAACGGGAATAATGATGGGTATTGCAACAGCGGTCATAAAGGAAGATATTGTAAGTCAGTATCAGCGGCACGATGATGATACCGGTTCGACGGAGGTGCAGATTGCACTACTGACTGGCCGGATCAAGCATCTCACCGAGCACCTCAAGGCGCACAAAAAAGACCATGCCTCAAGACGCGGTTTGTTGAGAATGGTCGGGAAACGCAACAGCCTGCTGAAGTATCTGGCGCAGGCCGATTCATCGCGGTATCAGACAGTTATCGCCTCTTTGGGGCTGCGAAAGTAACCATCTCCCATTTATAGCCATCAGCTATCAGTGATCGGTTATCAGTCATCAGCCACTTGGCGCAATCTCTCAAGTTTTGTGGCTAAACGCTAAACAGGAAAAGTGAAAGTAAAAAAAAGGTAAGAAAAGTAAGGAAAGTAGTAAGGAAAAGGAAAGAAGGAAGAGAAAATGAAAGAAGTAGCGACAATTGAGAAGGAAATTGGTTCACAAAAATTAATTCTGGAGACGGGCAAGATTGCCAGGCAGTCGCATGGAGCCTTGACGGTCCGATACGGCGACACGGTCGTTCTGGCTACGGTGCTTTCGGCGCCGCCGACGCGACAGATCGATTATTTCCCGCTTTACGTGGATTATCGGGAGATGCAGTACGCCGGTGGGAAGTTCCCCGGCGGATTCTTCAAACGCGAAGGCCGTCCCTCCGGTAAGGAAATTCTCACCTCACGAATGATCGACCGGACAATCCGGCCGCTGTGGCCTAAAGATTTCAGTAACGAGGTCCAGATTCAGTGCATGGTGGTCTCTGCCGACAAGGACAACGATGCCGACATGCTGTCGATGATCGGCGGAAGCGCAGCGTTGGCTTTAAGCCCGGCTCCGTTTCTGGGTCCGATCGCTGCCGTTCGCGTCGGACGGGTGAACGGCGAATTCGTCGTTTTCCCGACGTTTAAGCAGCGGGAAGAAAGCGACTTCGACCTCATCGTCGCGGGACATCGCGACGCAATCAACATGATCGAACTCGGCGGTCAGGAAGTCGATGAGGAGACCGTCGCCAAAGCATGTGCGTTCGGCTTCGAGCACATCAAGACGATTATCGGAATGATCGACGAACTGGTCGAAAAGGCCGGCGCGGAAAAAACTTATGAGTCCACACCGCTCAGCGAAGAACTGATGGCTACCGTGCTGGATAAATGTGGCGAAAAACTCCGCAAGGCGAAGCAGATTAAGGATAAGGCCGAGCGGAACCAGGCCATTTCTGAAATGGCCGATGAACTGGTATCCGAACTTTGCCCCGAAGACGTCGAGGAACCGGATCACAGCCCCGCCGACGTCCGCAAGGCATTCTACAAGACCGAAGGTAAGATTCAGCGCGAGTTGATTCTCTCCGGCACCCGCCCCGACGGGCGAGCCGCCGACGAAATTCGCCCCATAACCATCGAAGTCCCCGCCTTGCCGAGGACTCACGGTTCAGCCGTATTCACACGCGGCGAAACGCAGGCAATGGCGGCAGTTACGCTCGGCACGCCGCGCGACCAGCAGAAGATCGACGGCCTGCCCGAGGAATACTTCAAACGCTTCCTCCTGCACTACAATTTCCCGCCGTTCAGCGTCGGCGAGATTCGCCCTATCCGCGGGCCCG
>JAUVIQ010000131.1 GCA_030592655.1 Planctomycetales bacterium
TTATATTGAGCCTGGCAGCCCTTGGGAGAACGCTTATAGTGAATCGTTCAACAGTCGTTTTCGTGATGAGTTTTTGAATCGTGAGTTGTTTGACAGTGTATTGGAGGCACGGGTGTTGTCGGGCGATTGGCGTTTGGATTACAATCATCATCGTCCGCATAGTTCGCTGGACTATATGACCCCTGCGGTATTTGCGGCGACGTGTGTTCAGCCAGGCTCCGCAGCGCTGCGCCTGGCTGAACACACGTGTGAAGATGTATCGTTATCTCTCACTCCAGTTGGTACATAAAATGGGGGCACGCCATCCCCTGGGGATGTGAACGGATAGATTTTTCCATTGAGGTATATAGCGCGATATATCCCCCGTGTGGGAAAAATATCCCCCAGCAATGCTGGGGGCTTACCGGGACTTGTGGAATATGAATGTTTTCCGGCGCGTATTGGAGCGCATGTTGGAGCGAAGTTGGAGCGAAGCGGAAACCCCTTGGGGGCGGAAACGCCTTGGGCGCGTAAATCCCTTGGGGATGTTCCGATTCGACGTTACAATATCCACTTCGACAGGGCGGTCCAATTTCACAGGCAAAGAGCAAGACAATGGCAAACGAATCGGCAAACATAGATATGATTGTAATCATCATACTCGCAGGATCCATTTTGGTCTTTTGGCTTTGTCGTTTAGTGAAATATCATCGCCCATTGGCCAGGCACTCCAGACAGGCCTTTACATACCATAATGAAGGCGAACTGGATAAAGCCATTGAGGAATACGGTAAAGTCATCGAGTTGGATTCAGGGAATGTATGGGCTCACAATAACCGCGGCAGTGTCTGGGTGGAAAAAGGCGAGTTCGATAAAGCCATCGAAGATTACGATAAGGCCATAGAACTGAAACCGAAGGATGCAGGTTCTTATGGCAGACGCGCTTATACATGGGCACAAAAAGGCGAGTTCGACAGAGCCATAGAAGATTGTAACAAGGCTATCGAACTCGACCCGAAGGATGCCAGTTTTTATGGCGGACGCGGCCATGACTGGGCGGATAAAGGTGATTTCGACAAATCCATCCTGGATTATGATAAGTCCATCGAACTTGACCCGAACGATGCTACTTCTTATGGCGGCCGCGGTTATGCCTGGGCGGATAAAGGCGAGTTAGACAGGGCCATCAAGGATTACAGCAAGGCCATTGAACTGGACGCTAATGTTGTCGCTTATTACTACAATCGCGGCATTGTCTGGAGAAAAAAAGGCGAGTTAGACAAAGCCATCGCTGATTACAACAAGTCCATCGAACTGGACCCGAAGGATGCCGATTCTTATGGCAACCGCGGCACTGCTTGGGATGATAAAGGCGAGTTCGATAAAGCCATTGCGGATTACGATAAGGCCATTGAATTGTATCCGAAAGATGCCGTTTCTTACTACAACCGCGGCAATACATGGGTGGATAAAGGCGAGTTCGATAAGGCCATCGGGGATTACACCAAGTCCATAGAACTGGACCCGAACGATGCCAGTTTTTATAGCGGCCGCGGCTATGCCTGGGCGGAAAAAGGAGAGTTAGACAAAGCCATCGCAGATTATAACAGGGCCGTCGAACTGGACCCGAAAGATGCAGTTTCTTACTACAATCGCAGCCATGCCTGGGTGGAAAAAGGCGAGTTTGACAAGGCTATAACAGATTGCGATAGAGCCATTGAACAGAACCCGAAGTATGCCTATTATTACGGCAACCGCGGTTATGCCTGGGCGGAAAAAGGCGAGTTCGATAAGGCCATTGCGGATTACGACAAGGCCATCGAACTGGACCCGAAGGATGTCGTTTCTTACTACAACCGCGGCAATACATGGGCGGATAAAGGCGAGTTAGATAAAGCCATTGCGGATTACGACAAGGCCATAGAACTGGACTTGAAGGATGCCGTTGCCTACTGCAACCGCGGCGCTGCCTGGGCGGATAAAGACAAGTTCGATAAGGCCATTGCGGATTACAACAAAGCCATTGAACTGGAACCAGAAAATGTCTTTTCTTACTGTGGTCGCGGTTATGCCTGGGCGGATAAAGGCGAGTTCGACAAGGCCATCGCGGATTACGACAAGGCCATCGAACTGGACCCGAAAGATGCCAACTTTTACTTCAACCGCGGCTTGGCATGGGATGACAAAGGCGAGTTCGACAAGGCTATCGAGGATTACAACAAGGCCATCGAATTGGACCCGAAGGATGCCAGTTCATATCTGAATGTTGCGGAAGTATTAATAACCCTGAAACGGAACTTCCTCGGGGCTGTTGAACGGTTAGAACAAGGCCGTTGCGACGCATTTGAAAGCGATCGGGACCGCCTCATCGCCAGTTGTCTGGAAGGGATTGCACTGGCGCTGAACGGTGAAGATGCTTTCGCGACGGAGGCTGAAGCGAAGCGATTACAGGCCGGCGGAGCCAAAGCAGGCGATTGGGATACCAAGCCGATAGAGCGTTTCCTGAAAGACCTTAAGCCGGAAGATTTCGCCCCCGCCGCCCTTGAAACCGCCCGGCGGATTCAGGAGATGCTTAAAAACTAAAACTGACCGATTCCTGATACCAGGCACTGTCTGGAAAATAGTTTTCAGTCCCCTGGGGACGCCTTTCTTAGTCCCGCTCGTTTCCACTCGCGGCTAGCCGCGAGTGGGAACGAGCGGGATATGTCGCCAACGCAGCGGCCACGGCACCGAAGCATGTCCCGCAAGGGATGCTGCGCATTGCAACAGATTCGCCATTGAGTACAATCCTTCCTTATGCAGCCTCGGAAGAAATCGAAAAAAACCGATAAGGCCAACGACGCCCCCGCTCGTCGGCATGACGAGGACGCCGATCTTATGCTGGAATTCCAAGCAGGCAGGACCGAAGCGTTCCGCCAAATCGTCCAACGCAATCAGGACAAGGTCTATTCTGTAGTCTTCCGAATCATCGGGAATCACGCACAGGCAGAAGACCTGGTGCAGGAGGTGTTTTTGCGTGTTTTTCGGACGGCTGATCGTTACAAGCCGATGGCGAAGTTCACCACCTGGCTATATCGCGTATCGACGAACGTGGCTCTGAACGCCATTCGCGCCCGCAAGAAGGTCCGCATTCTATCGCTGGAATTGCCCGACAGCGATGACGGCACGCACCGTCGGCGGGACATACCCGACACCGGCGCTCCTGCCCCCTCGGCTAACCTCGATATCAAGGAACTCAAGGCGAAAATCACCGAAGCCATCGCCGACCTGCCGGAAAACCAGAAAGCGTCATTCGTCCTCAACAAATATGAGCACCTGAATTACAACGAAATCGCCGAAATACTTGAATGTTCGACAATGGCCGTCAAGAGCCTGCTGTCGCGGGCAAGATGCAATCTGCGAGATGCACTGCGTGGATACCTGGGTGAAGATTTTTTAAAAAATTACCGAGTCCCCGATAAACCGGAAGTGTTCAAGTAAGTGTCGGGAGCGAGGGTCCTGTCATAACGGGGCGGGACGTGAGCGGTATAATTTATAGGTAATAACAAAAGTGAACAGGAAATTAGACATTGAGGATTTGAGCGCGTGGATGGACGGCGAGTTGTCAGGCCAAGAGGCTCGGCGCGTAGCCGAACTGGCCGAAACCGACCCGGAATGGCGGGAGGCCTTCGAGCAGTTTCGCGCGGTGGACCGTTTGACGGGGCTTATCGAACCGGCGGGGCCAAAGCGTGATTTGACCAACCGGATCGTCCGTTCAGCCACCCGTCGGAAGAGTCGCCTGATTCGCGTGGCGCGGATTGCCGCTCCGCTGGCGGCAGCGGCGTGTATAATAATTGCGATTCGGCTTGGCGGACCGGACCAGAAACCCGTAACAAATCAACAGCCGACCGTCGGCGGTATGACGGAAACAGTGGCTGCGATACTAAAGGACATCCCCGCTGAAGACCGATTTATTGTTCGGAACCTTCGGATGTTCCGGGACTACGAGAAAGTTACTCAATATCAGCAGGTCGGCGACCTGGCCGATGCAGAAACGCTCTCGGCTTTGATGGAAATTGATAATTCCGAGGAGATGTAACGTAAAGATGTCGAGATCAACACACATAATCGTTGTCGCCCTGGCTATGGCGTTGTCGGCGTCGATCGCACGCGCCGACAGGGACGATCCGCAACGCGACCCGAGCAAGGTTCCCGGAAGCACCGACAGGCAACTGATGCTCAAGCAGGCCCTGGACAAGGAGGGCAAGGAGACGCTGGTAGCCGAACTGAACCAGAACAAGAAGATCTGGCGTTCGATGAAACCCGAAGAACTTCGCAGCCTCCGCGAGCGATACTACGCCTTCCTGAAACAGGACGGGAAAAAGCAGATTGAACTCCTGAAGGCCGCTGAAAAATTTCACCGACTTACCGATGAGCAGAGGCGGGCCTACCTGAAGCGCGCCTCCTGGTTGAAGAAGGTCGTCTCGCGGCTAACGCCGGAGCAGCGTCAGGCATTGCGGAAACTCACGCCCGCCGAGCGCGCCAAGAGGCTGTTGGAACTGAAGGCGAAACTGTCGGATCCCCCACCGACATCGCAACCGGTATCACAACCGACATCCCAGCCGGCAAGCAAAACCGCCGACTACTGGTCGGAATAGTTTTTCGTGGTTTCCCCGATGATGTGGATGGCGTTTTTTCCGGCGCGACGAACTTTTTCTAAAAACGCACGAGTTTCCGGTGAATGAGACGCCGTAGCTGTAATAAATTCAGCATACGAAGAAAACTCGCCCTTCCTTGCTTCGTATTCGGATTGCAGGCGTTTCTGGGCTTGGTGTTTCATTTCAACGCAGTCAAATGATTTCTTCTTCGTCATCTCCCATCTCCAGCGGACTGAAAATCTCGATCTGCCGATAGCCTTTGAGCGCATTTACGGCATTGTACATATGAATTCGCCCGCGATTGACAATATGTTTGAAATTCCAACTGACAATTACGTCCGCCTCGGCCACTACCGCCGCCGCAACGTGCCTGGCATCGCCTTCTGAAGACACGTTTAATATGCCTGCATCAATGTAAGCCTGTGCAAGCCACTCAACTTCAGGTGTAATCGGCACGTCCTCAACATATTCCGTCGGCAGATTCTTCCAAACCTCACGGACAGGTTCAGGAGCACCTTCCAATTCCCGATAAACTTCCGCCGAAAGCAGGATTTCGTACCGCCCGGCGTAAATGTCCCGAAAAAAACGCCTGCTGGCCTCGGTAAACTCATCGTCCTGTGTTCCGCCGAATACCGACGTGTCGATATATACACGAATTTTGCGCATCACTTAATCCCTATCTACATGCTATAGGCATCTTGATGGCAAGTCAATCCATTCGGACACCGTGGCTGCAGCACCCGCCCGATAAATTATGGGTTACAGGCTACCGTGAGATTTCTTCCCCGACGATGTGGATGGCGTTTTTTCCGGTGGTCTTGGCTTGGCGGAGCGCGGTGTCGGCGTGGCGGAGCAGTTCCCGGCAGGTTTTTCCGTCCCACGGGAACGTCGCCAGACCGCCGGAAATTGTCAGCACACCTTTGGCTTCGGGGCCAAGGGACTCAAACTCGTGCTGCCCGAGCGTCTCGATAAAGCGTTCAGCCAGGACATGAGCGGTTTCGGGATGCTGGCTGTCGGGGCGACGGGGAGGCTCGGCGTCCCAGAACAGAACGGCAAACTCATCTCCTCCGATCCGCGCGACGATGTCGTGCTGCCGGGTGGTCTGCTTCATCAGCGCGACGGTATCGCGGAGTATCTCGTCGCCGGCGGCGTGACCATAGGTATCGTTATAACGCTTGAAATCATCAATGTCATACAAAAGCAGCGTTACCCGGAACCGTTCAGGCCCGGCCCGCTCAAGCATCTGGTCGGCGAAGTGATAGAAATATCGCCGGTTATAGGCTCCGGTGAGGTGGTCGGTAATCGCCAGCCTGTGAAGCGCCTCGGTCCGACGGGTCTGGGCCGACAGAGGCCCGACCAGAATCTGGAGGGCCGTCAGTTTCGCCCGCGCCGACGAGCGAATCACTCCCGACCCATCGGCCAGCAGTACCTTCGGCGGATCGGCGTCCAGCAGCAGCAGCGGTGTGTTCCCGTCGCCTTCAGTATCGGAGAAGTGAACCTTCAGGCCCGTCCATTTGCCGACGCTGCGGGCTATCTGCTCTGCCAGAGCGTCTATGTCGCCGGCGGCATCGACGAGGTCGGCAACCTCGGCTGCTGTCAGTCCGGTACCGTCAGAATCAGCGGTTTCACGCGGGCCTGTAAGAAGGCCATCCAAATCCTCCACTGACGGCGGATAGATGAAATAATCGTCCAGATCGCCCGTACCCGACATTCGCAGGTCAGCCTCGCCGGACGGACCCGTCAGGGCGATTATCCTGGCTGAACTTTGCAGGCGGCGAACCGCGCGAACCAGGCCTGTGAAATCGGGATAATCCCGCGACACCATCACCGCATCGAACTGCCGGGAAGAGAGTTTCTCAAGCGCGTCATACGGCTCTACGCAGTGTGGAATTCTTCCCTTCTCCGACACAGACGCCAACTCACCGGCTATTTCGTCGGAGGCGAGCAGCAGGATTTGGCCGTTGGTTTGGATCATCAGTCCCTCAAAAGTGCGTCCAGTTCATCCATGGTAAGCGGTTTATTGAACAGGCAGGGCGTTTCCTCGGGAATAAATTGACCGGTGAGAGGTTCGTCCACCGCTTCGACCGCTTCGCCACTCATTACTTCCCGCAGAGCCTCCGGCACATCTTCAGCCCCGACCAGTCGCACGCCGGCGAGGGCTGAACCGTCCAGAGCGGCCGAAACCGTTCCGAACGCCACAACCGGAACATCCAGCCCCGCCGCCAGTTTCAACAACCCGGCATGAGCGGGGGTAAGGATGGAAAGATCGACCAGTAGCGCCGATACAGGACCGGACAGCAACTCGGCAGCCGCTTCGTATCCGCTGCCGACACGAACCAGATTCATAGACAATCGATCCGCCGCCCCCGCCCTTCGGGTCTGAGCCTCAGGGTCGAAGACCGGCAACAGCGCGACTACGCAGGCCATTCGACTCTGCTCATGACAGGCCGTTTGAGTTCGTTCACGACAGGCCGTTCGACTTTGCTCACGACAGGCTGTTCGAGATGGGTCAGTCTTACCCGCCAAAGGCGCCAACCTCCATGTACATATGATACACGCAAATCGCGTTTTCGTCAAACACTCATTTCAGCCCCTTTTCTGTTTTCTGTTAACCTGTTACACTAGTGTTGGAGTAGAAGTGATGATGCGAGCAATTTCAGCAAGGCGAAAGACTCTCTGCGACATTTGCGTAGCTACCTGCGTGATTATTCTGATATTCGCGGGAAGTGGTGGTTGTGGCAAAGAAGACTCTGATAAGCAGAGCAAGCAAGGCGCGAATGTTACGACACATACCTACTTACTCGGCGGCATAACTCACACGGTTACACTGCCGGAGGATCTTGGGGGGGGAGGGGCTGCCATGGACAAAGAGGGCAAGACAGTCGAGTATTCGCGAGAGCAGGTCGAAGGTATCTATTTGGGTTGCCATGCATACGGCTGGCATAGATGCCTTAGCGATGCAAAAGCAGGGCGCGAGTTTCAGAAGACATCGTTCCTTCAAGGCTTCAGTTTTCAAACCTCTGGCGACTTTAATGGATACTCACAGTGCCAGGCAGCAATAGAGGAGTTAAAGAAGCATCACGATAATGCCACCGTCGCAAAAATGATTGCTGCCGCATTGAAAAAGTGGGAGAAACGGGGTCAGGGAAATTAGTTGGTAGTTGGTAGCGACTGCGGTTGCGGAAATCTGATTAGACTATACGAAAATGAAAGACAAACATCCAAGCCGATACAAGATGCCGGAGGGCCCAGAGGCGCAGATGGAGCCTGGATCGCGTGGGCGCGTTCTCCGCAACCGATTGGGGATACGGTCCAAGAGCCAGATGGACCGTATTGAGTACGAGGCGCTTTTGTCGGCACAGACGGCCTATCTGGAACGAGTTACACCAAAGACACGATTCACGGCAAAGTTGATCCGTCAGATGCACAAGGACTGGCTTGGGGAAATCTACGAATGGGCAGGACAGTACCGCACCGTGGAGTTAGAGAAAGGCGAATTCCGCTGGCCTCCCGCTTATCGCATCAGCGCGAACATGACGGCACTCGAAAAAGGGGCTCTGGTCCAACACACCCCATGCCGACCAGGACCGTTGCCGGAAGTTGCCCAGAGGATAGCCGAGGCCCACGCGGAGTTGCTGCTGATTCATCCGTTTCGTGATGGTAATGGGCGACTGGCCCGCTGGCTGGCGGACTTGATGGCGCTACAGGCAGGACTTCCCGCTCCGACCTACGGTTTCACGGGGCGCGGGTCTAAAGCAAGACGAGATCACTATCTGGAGGCAGTGAAGAAAGGTTATCTCCGCAGTTATGACGCACTTGTCGGCGTTTTTCTGGAAGCCTTCGAGCGGCGTTTCCGCGAAGCGGAAGCAGACCGATGACCGACGGGAGGTAAGCCACGCGCGCCCTCGAAGATGGACGATTCACGAGCGTTCTCTTCCAGCCAGCGCCGGCGGGTCCGTGGATCACGGAGATACGGATTGGTCTCAATAAGCGTTGCCATGCCGCTATTATACCACATTCGGCAAATATACCCAGACAGATTATTACTGAGCGGGAAAGGTGGTGAGCGACCTTTTTTTCTGGCGGTTTTTGAGTTTTGTTTTAGTCCCGTTTTACGGGACGTTTGATAGTAGCCACGGGCGCAAGCCCGTGGAAAAGGGTTGGTACAAACCGGTTACATAGTTTACAGATTGAACCGGGCACATGGTTTACACCTTGTACGATGTATAGGCGAAAGGAGCGTTGCCTATGCCGTGGAAGGAAACCTGTGCCATGGAAGAACGTATGAA
>JAUVIQ010000148.1 GCA_030592655.1 Planctomycetales bacterium
AATAAACTTCGACCTGGACGGTAAGATTGTGCTGCTGGTCGATGACGTGCTCCACACGGGCAGGAGCGTGCGGGCGGCAATGGACGCGCTGGTAGATTTCGGCAGACCGATGGCAATACGCCTGGCCGTCCTTATCGACCGCGGCGGGCGGGAGCTACCCATCGCCGCCGATTACGTCGGCGCGACGGTAAAAGCGCCGGCCGATACGCGCGTCAGGCTGCACCTGAAAGAAAACGACGGCGACGAAGGCGCATTCCTCGCCGAACCGAACGCCAAAAAGAAAAAGCGAACGAAAAAATGACCAGGACCGCAGGTGAATTTGTCTGGAAACGAAAACATCTCGTCGGACTCGACGAACTGTCGGGCGAGGAAATCACCTACATTCTCGACACGGCAGAAAGTTTCCGCGAGGTCTCAACACGGTCGATAAAGAAGGTTCCGGCCCTTCGGGGCAAGGTGGTGGGTCTGCTGTTCTTCGAGGACAGCACGCGGACGCGGATGAGTTTCGAGTTGGCGGCGTCCCGGCTCTCTGCCGACACTGTGCTGCTCACTTCCAAAGGTTCCTCGGTTACCAAGGGCGAGACGACGCTAGATACGGTGCGGAACGTCGAGGCGATGGGCGTCGATATTTTCGTCATACGCCACGGCCAAAGCGGCGCGCCGCACATGCTGGCGCAGAAGGTGTCTGCCTCGATAATCAACGCCGGCGACGGTTCGCATGAACACCCCACACAGGCCCTGCTGGACATATTCACGATTCGCCGGCGGCTTGGGGGGCTTTCCGGTCTTCGGGTGGCGATTGTCGGCGACATCGCGCATTCGCGCGTCGCGCGGAGCAATATCATAGGACTGCGGAAACTCGGAGCCGAAGTAGTAGTGGTCGGACCGCCGACGCTCGTACCGGCTGCGATTACCGCTATGGGCTGCGAAATCTCCCACAGCCTCGACGACGTGCTCGCCGAAGTGGACGTGATAAACATGCTGCGGATACAGTTCGAGCGGTTCGGCAGCGGCCTGTTCCCTTCGGTCCGCGAGTACAGCCGGCTTTACGGCCTGAACACCGAGCGCATGGCACGCTGCCGGAAGGACGTGCTGATTATGCACCCGGGTCCGATGAATCGCGGCGTGGAGATTACTTCCGAGGTGGCCGACGGGCCTAACAATTGCATCCTCCAGCAGGTAACCAACGGCCTGGCGATACGCATGGCCGTACTGTACCTGGTAAGTCAAGGGACGGAATGAACGATATTCTCATACAAAACGGGCGGGTGATTGACCCTGCCAATGGGCGAGATGAAATTGCCGATGTTGCTATCGCCAAAGGTAAAATCGTCAAGGCCGGAACGGCTGCCGGTAAGGCTACAGAGGTCATCGACGCAAAGGGCAAAATCGTCTGCCCCGGCCTGATCGACATCCACGTCCACTGCCGCGAGCCGGGACACGAAGAGGAAGAGACCATCGCCACAGCGTCGGCTTCGGCGGTGGCGGGCGGGTTCACGACGATCTGCGCGATGCCCAATACGCATCCGCCGCAGGACAACGAAACGGCTATCCAGTATGTCCTCCAGCGTGGCGCCGAGGCCGGGCTGGCTCGCGTCCTTCCGATCGGGTGCATCACCAAGGCGCGCGAAGGGGCGGAACTGTCCGAGATGGGTCTGATGCTTTCAGCCGGGGCTGTCGCCTTCAGCGACGACGGAGACGGCGTAGCCTCAACGTCCGTGATGTACCGCGCCCTCCAGTACGCCGGAATGCTCGACGTCGCCCTGATGCAGCACTGCCAGAACGGCGACCTTTCCGGCGGAGCGATGAACTCCGGCGCGGTGGCCGTTCGTCTGGGACTGCGTGGTATCGCGTCGGCAGGCGAAGAACTGATGCTCCAGCGCGACCTGGTCCTTGCCGAGCGAACCGGCGCTCGCTACCACGTCCAGCACGTATCCGCTGCATGGTCGGTGGAGTTGATACGTCAGGCCAAGGCGCGCGGCGTCCGCGTAACGGCAGAAGCGACGCCGCACCACCTGTTGCTGACCGACGCAGCGTGTGCCTCCTTCGACCCTGTCTATAAGGTCAATCCGCCCTTGCGCAGCGCCGCGGACGTCGAGGCCCTCCGCGCCGGCGTGGCTGACGGAACGATAAACTGCCTCGCCACCGACCACGCACCACAATCGGCAGAAGAAAAGGAACTGGAATTCGCACTGGCGCCGTTCGGAATGATCTCGCTCGAATGCGCCGTCGCCCTTTACGCCAAGGCCCTGATAGATACTCACCTGCTGGACTGGCCTGACCTGATAGCGAAAATGACTCTCAACCCCGCAGCCATTATTCGCGGGGACGGTTCGGGTTCGCTCTCCTTCGGGGCCGATGCCGACGTTACGATAATAGACCCGAAAAAGCGTTGGACCGTCCGGGCCGATAAATTCCAATCAAAAAGCCGGAACTGCCCATACGAAGGATGGAAACTCAAAGGAAAACCCGTCGCCACAATCGTCGGCGGAGAGGTTAAGAAACCATAACAAATTTCACCGCAGTCCGTAGGACTCTTCGAGAGAACGCAGAGGACGCAGAGAAAAGAAACAAAAAAAGTTTTTTTATTTGTTCTCTGCGGTCTCTGCGGTGAATTCTGTTTCGTCTTCGGTAATCTTGTTGTCAAAATCGCACTTTGGTAGTATCATTTGAAGCCATGCCATTTCTAATTGACGGGAACAACCTGATGTACGCGTTGCGAGATGTGGGTCTGGAAGTCGGCCGCGGCGGATTGTGCCGGCTGCTGGGGAAGTTCGCGTCGAGCGGGCAGAAGGTTCGGGTCGTTTTCGACGGTACGCCGCCCTATGGCCCGTTGGCCATTCAGATTCAATACGATCGAATCGACGTAAAATACTCCGCCGGACGGACCGCCGACGACGTGATTATCGAATGCATCGCCGCCGACAGCGCGCCGCGCAGGCTGACACTCGTCAGCACCGACCACGAAATCCGCGATGCCGGACGAAGCCGGAAATGTAAACTGGAAACCAGCGAGAATTTCGCAAAAATACTGGTGCGAATGCTGGAAGAACCCTCAAAGACCCTCCCGTCTGAGCCGCCGGAAAAGCGAGTCGGTCTGACGCCCGAGCAGACCCGCGCCTGGCTGAAGGAATTGAACGTCGAAGAAGACCATGACAAAGAGGACCTCCTGCCATGACCCGAACACCGGATGAACGTCGCGCTTACAGGCGCTTTGACCTTACCTGCCCGGTCGTCGTTACCGACAATGCCGGAAAGGAACTGCTGCGCACGAAAACGCTGAACCTCTCCAACGGCGGGGCGCTGCTGACGATACCGGCCAAACAAACCATCCCATTGGGCCAGCCGGTCCATATCGACGTACGCCTTGGGCGATCGACGGCAAATACGTTCATGCTCGAAAACATCTCGACCGCCGCCAGCATCCTACGCCACGAACCGATGCAGGACCACTCCAGCGTCGCCACCGCGCTGACCTTCACCAAGTCGATGAAACTAGGCCTGGAAGCGTGAGGAAACCGTAGGCAGCGTAGCGTGTGCAGGTTCTGTTTCCTGCACACGCGATTGGTGGATGGGAAATTCCGTGTGCAGGGAACAGAACCTGCACACCCTACGCCTGCAATGCTTTATCTGCGATGTCGTGTCGGTAGCAGGCGTCTTTGAAGTGGATTTTATCGACGGCTTCGTATGCCCGTTTCTGGGCGTCGGCGATGGTGTCGCCGAGGGCCGTTACGCCCAGTACACGCCCGCAGCCAGTTACTACCTTGTTGTCGGCGGCGGCGGTTCCGGCGTGGAAGACTTTTACATCACCAAGCGCTTCTGCCTCGGTGATTCCGGTGATTTCATGCCCTTTTTCGTATGAACCCGGGTATCCGCCCGATGCCATCACGACGCAAACCGCCGGGCGCGGGTCCCATTCGATTTCGATTTCGTCAAGCCGATGTTCGCAGGTCGCTACCATCGCCTCAACGAGGTCGCTTTTGAGGCGCATCATCAGAGGCTGGGTTTCCGGGTCGCCGAATCGACAGTTGAATTCCAACACTTTAGGCCCTGCCGGCGTGAGCATTATCCCGGCATAGAGACATCCCTCGTATCGTCCGAATGACCGCCGCATCGCATCGACGATTGGCACGAGGACTTCGCGCTCGATACTCTCCATCATCGTCGAATCGACGGCGGGCGTCGGGCTGTAGGCCCCCATCCCGCCGGTGTTCGGGCCTGTATCGCCGTCTCCGATTGGTTTGTGGTCCTGACAGGCTTCGAGCGTGTATATGCTCTTTCCGTCGCACAGCGCCAGTACCGACGCCTCCTGCCCCGTGAGAAGTTCCTCGACGAGGACGGTCGCGCCGGCATCGCCGAATATCTTCTCGGACATGATTTGTTCGAGCGGTTTGACGGCCATGTGTGGTTCCGGGCAGACGAACACGCCTTTACCCTTGGCCAGGCCGGCGGCTTTGACCACCACGCCCTGATCGCGCGAGAGGACGTAATCGCGTGCATTCCTGAGGTCTGTAAAGACGCGGGTCTCGGCTGTGGGTACCGATGCGATTCGCATCAGTTCTTTTGCGAATGCTTTGTCGGCTTCGAGTTTCGCGCCTTCAGCCACCGGGCCGAAGCACATAATCCTCTCGGCACGGACGGTATCGACCATTCCGTCAGCCAACGGGTCTTCAGGACCTACGACGACCAAGGCAACGTCTTTTTCCTTCGCCGCGGCTACGACGGCGGGGATGTCGTCGGCCTTTATCGGCAGGTTTTCGCCCAGTTCGGTTGTTCCGGCGTTTCCGGGCGCGCAATAGAGTTTGTTACACTTCTCGCTTTGAGCGATCTTCCACGCCAGTGCATGTTCACGCCCGCCGCCGCCGACAATCAGTATGTTCATCGCAGATTACCTCGCAGATTTTCTAAAAGCATCTGACAAAATGGGCCGCTTGCACCCCTGTGGTCTCTTTCTGTCAGGGATTCTACAGATATTTCCGTCGTGTTTTCAGGACTTGGCGGAATATTTTTTTCAGTGCCTGGTCGGTGTCGCGCGGGCCTCGTTTCTCGTCGGGCAGGGCGACCATGAGTTTGACGAGTGCGTCGAAGTCGTCGGTGTTGACTTGCTCGGCGGCGATCCGCCCGTTCGGACCTTGATTGTGGTAGTTGGCCAGAGGCAGGCAAAGCCCGGTGGTAACGTGGTCCCACAAGGCATAAACAGTTGATTCGCACGTCCCGCCGGGCATCAACTGGCGGACGAAGCGGAAGTTTCGGTCGCGGCGTTCGACCGCTCTGGCGACCCTTGAGACGAATCGCGTCAGTACCGGGTCGAACGTCCGTACCGCGTCGCCGACGCGGACTACTACGCCGTCGCCCAGGCGCGCCTTCGGCATCGCCTTTGAGGTCTCGACCGACACGATCATCGCGTCGTTTGGTATGCTGCCGGTCTCGCACGCAGCCACAGCGCCGACCAGACCGGCCTCTTCCGCCCGCGTCAGAAGGGCGGTAACGTCGGCGTCGATTTTGCGCGAGATAATCTCGTCCATCGCGCAGACTATCGCCGCAGCGCCGACGACGTCGTCACAGGCGCGGCTGATCAGACGCTTGCCTCGGATACGCATAGCCGGTAAGTCCCACATACCCACCGTTTCCGGCGGAACGTCGGCCGGCGAGTCCAACTCCAACCGGCACGACAGGGCCGGTGAATCCTTCGACCGTCGGACGCTTCGGACTGTCGCAAGGACTTCGCCCCCCGGAGCGAACAACCTCACCCTGCCGCCGGGAAAATACTCCCGTCCCACATTGCCGAAGAAATCCGCCCAAACCGACCGTCGGCGACCGCGGCGCACCACGAAGCCGGGATGATCCATGTGGGCTGCGAAGACCCACCGCGAATCTCCTCGCGGTCGGCCTCTGCGATAATGCACGAAGACGTTTCCTGCTTTGTCGCGCCTGAAGTCGGCTCCGCGTTTTTCCGCCCAGCGGCGGACCTGTTCGACGACTGCCTCTTCGTGGAATGGTGCGGTCGGCACCGAAAGTAACGATTTGAGAACGTTCAGATGGCGTTGGGTCATTTACTGTTGTCCTTTTCGGATTTTGCCCGTTCTTCCAGGCGTGACATTTGTTCGCGAAGTTCCGTAGCGGCGGCAGTTTCGGGATAGCGTTGGATAACGTCCCGCGCCACATCGACTGCCTCGCCGAATCGCCGGCGCGTAATCAGGTCGCGTATCTGGTCGCGGAGGATGCGGACCTCTTCAATCCGGGCATTGTCGGTAATCGTGGACAACTGAACCCTTACAGCGCCGGCTTCGGTACTGTCGGGCCAGGCGTCGAGAAGTTTCTTCGCGGCCTCCAAAGCCGAATGCCAGCGCCGAGACGCCGCAGCCTTTTCTATCTGCCGATACATTTGCTCGCGTTGCTCGGTTGCGAACGCTTCGGCCTCCCTGGTGATTCTTGAGAGCATGTCGGAGGCTTGGGTGGAGTCGGGATGGGCGGTCAGGAAATTTTCAGCAACGGTCCGTGCGCCGGCGAAATCGCTTGCTGCCATGAGGTTTTCGACCTGTCGGGCGGCTTCGGCTGCGTTGCGGACTTCGGACTCGGCGCGGGTCTGCTCGATCCGCTCGCGCAAAGCCTGTATGTCAGGCGAGTCGGGCTCAACACCGGTCAGCCCGTCGAGAATATCTTCAGCCTTGGTGAAATCGCCGGTTGAAATCGCCTCTTCAAACTGCTCCTTCAACTGACTCGCCCGGCGCTCGGTAAGGTCCTGGGCCTTTTTGCGACGCTGGGCGTCGGAGAGCATCAGGTTGGCGTTGAGTTCGCGCAGTTGCGCGAGTATCGCTTCGAACCGATCGGCGTGAGGCGTACCCGGATCTTCTTCGACGACGCGAACACCCGCCTCCTGCTCAATGTGGCGTACAGAACCGGGCTGGAGTTCCCCGGAAAGGCGTTCTATCGCCGAAATCATTTTCTCCTCAGCCTGCGCCTGTTGATAACCTCTCCGGCACAACCAGGCCAAGGCCAAAAGTACGCCGGCGACGCAAAATGAACCCACAAGACTGATTACCGCCACCAGCCACGAAGCCGAACGTATTAACAGAACCACCCCGGCCGCTAAACCGACGAGAACCGAAATCCCCGCCAGGATCGACAGGAACCACACCAACATCGCCGATTGGAATTGCTCGGTACGGTTGTTCGTATCTTCAGGATTCATAGTTAACCTCACGTCTGTCTCATCCGGCTCGGAACCGTCATTATAATAACGTCCCTGGTTTCTTTATTATTCGTGAAATTCGTGGATTCTGCTTATTCGTGAAATTCGTGGACTATTGGGCTGTGGCGATGGCCGACGCTATGGGGCGGACGACGTTAGGAAGGACTACCCGCACGATGTAGTCCTCGGCGATCCGAGACTGTTCTGTCAGCGACCCGACGAGATCGAACTGTCGGCTTGGACACGGATGGGCGCGAACGGTGAAATAGATGCTTATCGGTTCTTCGTCGTAGATACCCGTGCGCACCTGATAACTGGAATTGCGAGTCTCTATCGCCAGGCGGGCCTGGAGGCTGCAATCGTCGTTCAGGGCGATAACGAATGCCGGTTCAAAATTCAGCGCCACCGCGTTGGCTTCGTTCAGGAAGGTCGCAAGTCGACTCCCGCTTATCAATGCCTCGTGGACTATCTCGTCGCGGTTTCCAACGCAGTCGAGGTTGAAACCATAGACCAGGTCGAGCGACTCAACGTCCAGGTGCGAGACGCCAAGGAAGTATCGGCTTCGGTCCAGCACCCACTCGTGCTGCTCGTAAGCGGTCTCGGCTTCGGGCGGATTGAACGCCCCGGTCGAGAGACGTCGCGTCTCAAGCCCAAGCCAGCGATATGACCCGCTTCCGCGATCGCCCTCAAGGACGTATTCGCCGTTTTCACGCTGGTGGAAATCGGTCATGTCCGGAAACTGCTTCTGGACATTCTCGCAGAATTGCAGCACGGTCTCCCGACCCTGCGGTAGCGGAAGGGATGTATGCAGGTCCATGTTAATGACAAAATCGTCGCTGAAATTACCGAAACCGGACCTCATCACCGGCCTCCTTCACTCTGAC
>JAUVIQ010000154.1 GCA_030592655.1 Planctomycetales bacterium
CCATGAAGGACTTCTCCTTGAAATCAACCAATAGTGGAATATTACCCACCAGTGGCGAAATTGTTGTGGGAAATATTACCCAACAGTCCGGGGTGATTACCCCTTTCTGCCGACAGAAAAATAATTTTGGAATTTGTGGATTTTTTATAGTGTTCTTTTCGTCTAATTCAGGTAGAATGCATATCAGGAGCTGGATCAAACAACACCCAATCACAGCAATGCAGTTTGGAGCGGAATGGAGGTTCCACGATGAAACGACTTGGTATTCTTACTACTTGTGTAGTGGTATTTCTCTGTGGGGAGGTTTTCGGGACTAACCTGGTGATTCGGGAGTATGACGCGAAGCGGCACGACAGGTTTTACGTCGGCGACGACAAGGCATTTATCGGGGACCCATTGGATTGGTCCGGCGTCAGCAGAACGCAGCGGGACGTATCGGGGGCTGTGTCGTATTGGGTTACGATGATCTCCCCGACGTATTTCGTCTCGGCGAACCACTGGTCCCCGGGTGCGGGCGAGACGGTCCGTTTTTATGAGGGCAACGATCCAGCCGGTCCCACCCACGATTACACCATAGCGTCCTGGGGACACAGGGTAACGACGGACAGGGACCTGTACATCGGCAAACTGACCGAGAGCCTTGACCCATCTCACAATATTTGCTATTACCCCGTGCTCGAATTACCTTCGCGGGACGACTATCTGGACCGTGATCTTTTCGTGTACGGCATGCCGGACCGTGTCGGGCACAACACCGTTGACTCTATCGACAGCAACGACGATATGTGGTTCTATTACGACGACCTAAGCGATCCCGACGAGGCAAAGACGGTCTCCGGCAACTCTGGCGGGCCTAGTTTCATAGTCTGCGACGGCGCCTTGGCGCTGGTCGGAACCCACCATTACTCCTGCGGAGATTCCTTCGTTCCGGAGCACATCGACAACCTGAATTACTGGATGTCCGACGACGGCAGCGACGAGCGTGTTACCGTCGTTCCCGAACCGGCAACCTTGAGCCTCGTCGCAATATGCCTGGGGATGCTGGTTACACGTCGAAAATTAAGGAGACGGAGCATTTAACTGTTTATCTCGATTATCTACATCTACACCGCTCACGAAACTTCCGCGCCGGGCGGGATTTGATCGTCGGGCGTAATCGCAACGACCCTTCGATCTTCGCCGTCCATATAAGAGGCTGCAAGGAGCATGGCGTTGGATTCCAAGCCTCGCATCTTCCGGGGCTGGAGGTTGGTTACGACTACGACGTTCTTTCTGAGAAGCGAATCGGGCGGACAGTATTCCTTCAACCCGGCGATAATCTGCCGCTGCTCGGTTCCCAGGTCGATATCCAGGACGAGCAACTTGTCGGCATTGGGATGGTCGCTGACAGCCGTTATCTTGGCTATGCGAAGGTCGAGTTTGCAGAAGTCGTCGTAACTGATAACAGGTTTTGCCTGGTCGTCCATTTTGGGGCTCCTTGTAAAAAATAGTCCACGGATTACACAGATTACACGGATTAGTTTTTTTAAGCAATTCGCGTAATTCATAAAATCAGTGTAATCTGTGTAATCCGTGGACTATTCTGTTTTCAATGTTGGAAGGAACAAGCATGAGCGTATATCCGTACAAGTTCGAGCCGGTGTATAAGGAAAAGATTTGGGGCGGGCGGGTGCTGGAGCGTTTGTTCGGGCGAGACTTACCTGCCGGGGAGAAAATAGGCGAGAGTTGGGAACTGGCTGACCTGCCCGAAGGACAATCCGTCGTAAGCAATGGCCCGGACGCCGGCAAGACGCTCAACTCGCTTCTGGTCGAGAAGGCTGACGAAATCCTCGGCCCAGGCGTGTCCCTTGACGATGGTCGCTTCCCGCTGCTGCTGAAACTGCTCGACGCCAACGATATCCTAAGCCTCCAGGTTCACCCGGACGAACAGGCTGCTGCCGAGTTAGGTCCGCCAGCGAAATTCAAGACCGAATGCTGGTATGTCCTCGAAAGCCGGGATGGATACATTCTCAAAGGCGCCAAACCGGGCATCGGCGAAGAAAATTTCCGCAAGGCAATCGCCGCAGAGGCCGATGGCGATAGCGAAAATTCGTTCGATGACCTTCTTGAGCGGCTCGACGTATCTGCCGGCGATTTCCATTACCTCCCAGCCGGAACCGTTCACGCCCTCGGCCCCGGCGTGGTGCTGGCAGAGATTCAAACGCCGTCGTACACCACCTATCGCATCAGCGACTGGGGAAGAGGACGCGAGGTTCATGTCGAAGAGGCGCTCAAGTGCATCCATTACGACTCCGCCGTCGAGCCGCCCGGAGCAGGCGACAACATACTTGTAAGCACGCCGTGGTTCATCGTCCGCCGAGTTGTACTGGCTGAAAGACGGAAGGAACTCACCGAGGGCGATTGCACTACATGGATGACATTGGCCGGCAAGGGGCAACTTACCTGTGCGGGCCTTGATGAACCGGTGGCGATTTCGGCAGGTGACACCGTGCTCATCCCAGCGGGGATAAAGAAACCGGCCGTAACGGTCAAAGAGCAGATAACGCTTCTGGAAATAACATTGCCGAAGGGCATAGAGCATAGGGCGTAAGAAGAAGATGGAAAAGGTTCGAATTCAGAAGGTTCTGGCAGCAGCGGGTGTGGCTTCGCGGCGGGCTGTCGAGCAGATGGTTCTTGACGGTCGCGTTACCGTCAACGGGGAAGTTATCTCGGCATTGCCCTGCTTTGTTACCGAAGCCGACGAAATCCGCCTCGACGGCCAAACCATTCGCAATCGCCCGGAAAAGAAGGTCTATATCCTCCTGAATAAGCCTCGCGGCGTAATCTGCACACAGCGGGACGAAACCGGACGGAATCGCCCTCGTGCAATCGACGTCGTTGGATGGGCGGGCCTGCGGGTGTACTGCGTAGGCAGACTCGATGCCGACAGCACCGGGCTTATTATCCTGACCAACGACGGCGAACTGACCAACCGCCTGACGCATCCGCGTTACGGCGTGGTAAAGACTTACATCGCCCGCGTTGAAGGTCGCGTAACCGCAGAAGAGTTGGCTTCGCTACGTAGCGGGATATTCCTTGGCCCGCAAAAATCGCCCGACGGCAGGGCCAAGCGTAAAAGCCCGAAGTCCCCGGCCAAGGCGTCGGTAAGGGTAATTCGTCGCGGACCAAAGGAGAGCCTTCTGGAGCTGCGGGTATCCGAAGGTCGAAATCGCCAGGTGCGTCGTATGCTGGCGCGGGTGGGGCACAAGGTTTTTCGTTTGCATCGGTCGTCCATCGGGCCGATACCCGACCGCGGATTGAAGATAGGACGATTCCGTCGTCTCGATACGTCCGAAGTTTCGGCATTGCGAAAAGTTGCAGGAATTTGATTGCCAGGTCGTTGTCCGGCTAGGTATTATCTGCAGAGCGAAGATTTTTCTTCGCAAAACGGCGTTTTTTGCTGCGGGCGATGCGTTCATAACCTCAAGTTCTGAACGGGTATGGACGAAAAATGTTGTAACGCCGTCGAAGAGGCGTTTCTGTGCACAGACAAAACCTTACGCGGATGGAGAATGATGTTGATGCGTTTTCTTGCGGGTGTAACGACGATCGTTTCTCTGACAGCATTGCTGGCAGGATGCAATGCCGCCGTCAGCCCGGAAGCAAAGGGGTATTTGCAGTCTGCCGACACAGCCTTCCGTCGCGAGGACGACCAGGCCGCCATTGAAGCAACTTCACGCTTTATCCGGATGCACCCGCGTCTGGAAGAGTCCGGCGAAGCGTATTACATCCGGGGACTGGCTCGCTGCCGGGAAGGAAAAATCAACGCCGGTAAAGACGACCTGCAAACCGCGCTGACGCTGACGAAACGCAAGGACCTGATTGCCCTGGTGAACTGCCGGCTTGGAGATATGTCTTATCAGTCCGGCGAGATGACGACGTCGGAAAAGTATTACCGCGCCGCCCTGGAATACGTCCGCCCCAAGGTGCCACCGGCGGACGAGGCGATGTACCGGCTCGGGTGTATCCTTCAGCGAGAGGGTCGCTGGCGCGAGGCGGACCTGTTCTTCAGTAAGGTGGTGCACTTTTTCGAGGGTACGGCGCTTGCCGAACGAGCAGCCGACCATTCACATGCCGTGCAATGGTCTATCCAGGCGGCGGCAATGAGCAATATAACTTCCGCGAAACATCTTCGGGGTCGGCTTCGGAGCGCCGGACTGAACGCCCGAACCGACCTGGAACTCAAAAGCGGACGGGTAATGCGACTGGTTCGCGTCGGTTCCTATCGTACATACGGGCAGGCGCAGGCGGATTTAGGAAAAGTCAGAAGAATTGTTTCCGATGCCTTTATTACATCGGCGAGGTGAAAATCATGAACGGACCGCGTTTATTCGGAATTTTGATTACAATTGCGATGTTGTCCCTTGTAACGACTGGCTGCAAAACGGACGAGCAGGTCGATGCCAAACCCGAAATCCCGTCCGCTTTGTTCCAACAGCATTGGTCTGCGTCGGAAGTGCCCGTCGCGCACATCGTCAGACGGGACTACCGCATCCGTGAAGGCGACTCGCTGGAGGTGATATATCACGTCCGGCACCGGCGGAACCCCGACTATCGCGGCAAGATACAGGACCTCATCGCTGTCCGCTTCCCTTATAAACCATCGATGAACCAGGTCGAGAGGATTCAGTCGGATGGGATGATCAACCTCGACCTGATTGGAAGAATTCTGGCCTATGATCGAACAATCAAGGAAGTGGAGGAAGACCTCCAGGACAAGTACGGCAAGTTCATCAAGAAGCCTGTGATTACTGTCAGTTTCATGGAATCGAACGTCAGGATTGCCGAGTTGAAAGAGGCAATCAAGACCGCACCGCGCGGACAGGGCCGATTGGTCCCCGTTACGCCGGACGGTACAATTTCGGTGCCTTTCGTCGTCAGTATCCGTGCAGCCGGGAAAACCATCGAAGAACTGCATGCGGACCTCAACGAGGCGTACAAGGCTCTGGGGCTGGACGAACTGGAAGTAACGGTTAACGTCCAGGCGGTCGCAGCCACGAGTATATATGTCTTCGGCGAAGTCAATAAACCTGGAATGCTCCGGACAGGCAAGGAGATTACCCTGCTTCAGGCCATTGCCCGATCGGGCAGTTATGTTCCCGCTCGCGCCGAGTTGAGCCAGGTCGTACTGATTCGTCGCCGCCATCTTCCGAGACCGTCCGCGGCGATTATTAACGTTTTCCAACTGTTGGAGAATCGCGAAAGCGCCGACAAGAAACCGGTCAAATGCGACATGGCGAAATATCGATACGACATCTGGCTTGAGGACGGCGACATGGTGTACGTCCCGACCAGCGCTATTGCCAAACGCGCCGATTACATAGAATACGTCTGGGTACGCGGTATCCGCGCCGTCGGTGGATTTACCAGCACCGCGAACTACAACGCCGTCGATGCCGTGGACTGGCTCGGACCGAACCCGTAACCGGAAAACAGGTAGTCTGTAACCGACAGTCAGTAATCGGAAAAAACAATCCGCTGTTCCCGACTACTGACTACCGACTACAGACTACTATCAGATGAGGTGAAAAATGGCTTATCCCACACGAACGCTTCGTGAACTGTCGCGGGTGATCTTTTCCCGACTACTGGGGATCATATTGATCCTGGTGATCGTCGTAGCCGGCGTGCTGACGGCGACCTTCCTTGGTCCATGGCAATATCGCTCCAAGGCAATGTTAATGGCCGATCCGAAGGACGTAACAATCTCCCCGCTGGAAACCCCTGCAACCATGAGGAACAGGCTGTGTCTGTTCATTCTCAAACAGCGGGAATTAATTACCACCGAATACGTCCAGGTATCGGCACTGATGAAACTGGACGGAACAAAGACATTACCCGACGGACCGATGGACCCGATGGACCTGGACGAAAAACGACAGTGGTACACCGATGCGCAGATTGAGGCATTCACTGCCGAAAACTTTGATCGGCTCGCCGAAGTGCGAAAGCGGGTGAAAGTTACGACGCCCGGCGGCGTGGACGCGACCTTCACGCAGATATTTAACGTCTTTGTGGACTGGCCTGAGGAAAAAGACTCACCGGGCGACGGAAAGACCGACAGCAGGACACTGGCGACACAACGCGCCCAGCAATTTACCCAACACCTCATCGACGCTTACCAGTTCCGCCGGTCAAGTCTCGAAATCAAACAGGCAAAAGAAAGTTCCATTGCCCTGATGAAAGAGACAACCGCCGACGCCAAAAAGAACATGTATGAAGCCCAGAAGGAACTGACAGACTACATCACCAAGGAAATCGGGGCCGACATCAGTGAGGCGAAGAGTATAAGCAGCAGCGGTGTCGGCGAGACGGGGATTCAGACCCAGAGAACGGAAAACCAGAAAATGATAAGCGCGATTGATACCCGTCTGGCGAAACTGAAAACACTGATTACGCAAATCGACACAGAACTCAAGAAAAGCCCCGACAAGCAGGTGGTAATACCGGAGATACTGCTTACGGTAGATACGGTGGACAATCTGGGAATCAGCAAGATTATCGAAGTGATTGCAGACCTGAGGATTAAACTGAACACTCTCACCCCACAATTTGAAAACTCCTACAAAGATATAGAAGTGACCCGAGCGGAACTGGCCGCTAACCTGACCGATCTCAGGAAGGAACTGGCCAGGCAGCGCACCTCGCAGGAAATGACAATCGCCGGTTTGGAAGCGCAACGGGTAGTGCTTGCCAAAAAGATAGCCGATGACAAGGCAAAAATGATCAAGCTGGGTCCCAAAGCAATGACATACAACCTCCTTTACAAAAACGCCAACGACGCGCAAAAGGAGTATAGCAAACAGAGGGCAGGATACCTCGAAGCCAAGAGCGCCGAAATAGCGGCGAAGATGCCGAATCGTGTCTCTGTAATCAGTGGTCCGTCGTTACCGGACGTTTCCGAACCGCATCGCCCAATACTGTGGGCCAACGTGCTTATCAGCATCTTCGCCGGTGTGGTGCTGGCATTAGTTTATGCCTTCATGGCCGACCACTTCGACCATACGGTCAAGGGAATCGACGACGTTGAGCGACATATTGAAACCGGTGTACTGGCGTCGGTACCGAAGTTCACTCACAAGATAATTCGCACCAGATAGAGGTATATAGACATGGCCGAGAATCAATTAGCCGCTGCCAAACTGACACCCCAGGCTGGGGACATATTAAAAGGTTTGTGGGCGTCGTTGTTTTACACTTCGTCGGCTCCGAAGTCCGTGCTGTTCTGTTCGTCCAATCCCGGCGAGGGCACTACGACCATCGCCTGCGGACTGGCGCTGGCGGGAAGCAACGGTTCCGACAACGACGAGGTGAACGACTCATCAGAAATGGCTCGTTCAGCCGGACGGGTTGTGCTGGTGGATTTCAACCTTCGCACCCCGGCGGTGGGCAACACACTGAACGTCGCCAACGGTCTGGGTGTTTCGGACGTCCTGGTGGGAAAGAAGGATTTATCCGAGGCGATCCAGCACGTCGGACCGGGAAATATGGACGTCCTGACCGCTGGCAGCGAGTGCGGGAAGGTTCTGGAGATCCTTC
>JAUVIQ010000097.1 GCA_030592655.1 Planctomycetales bacterium
CCGTCATTCCCTTCCTCTGGATACTGCCTTTGTGCATTTACCTGCTGTCGTTTATCATCTGCTTCCATCACGAACGGTGGTACGTCCGTCCGGTCTTCCTGGGGTTGTTTATTTTGTCCATCGTAGCCGTCGCTTTTGTGCGGGCACAATCCGTGAATTTGTCCGTTATTCAACTGATAGCGATGTACTCCGCCGTTTTGTTCTCCTGCTGCATGGTCTGCCACGGTGAGTTGTACCGCCTCAGGCCCGCTCCGCAACGTCTTACGGGATATTACCTTATGATAGCGACCGGAGGAGCGATCGGCGGGGTCTTCGTCGCGGTTATCGCCCCGCTGGTATTCAACACTTACCTCGAACTTCACCTCGGCCTGCTGGCGTGCTGCCTGTTCGTGCTGCTGGCGGATGAAAAGTCCGTGCTCCGCCAAGGCTCTCGCAAGTGGGTCTGGATAAGTCTGATTGTCGCCGTCGGCGTTGCCGCCATTTTCGCTGAAGGACATCGCGGCAACGCCAATAAGATCGCGGTCTCGAACACTCGCAATTTCTTCGGCGTCCTGACCGTCTGGGAGAACGACCGCAATGATCCGACAAAGCACCGCTTCGTCCTCCAGCACGGAACGACATTTCACGGGCTGCAATTCGTCGATATGAAGAAGCGACGTCAACCGACGGCATACTACGGTCCCAACAGCGGCGGAGGCTTGGCCTTGCGTTTCTTCCCCCGGCAGGAGAACAGGCACATCGGCGTTGTTGGGCTGGGCGTCGGGACAATCGCCGCTTACGGAAAAAAAGGCGACCGCATCCGGTTCTATGAAATTAACCCAGCCGTCGAACGCATCGCCCGCACACGGTTCTCATACCTGAACGATTGCCCAGCCGAAGTGGATGTGATTGTGGGCGATGCGCGATTGTCGATGGAGGCAGAGCCGTCGCAGGAGTTCGACCTGCTCATTCTCGACGCCTTCAGCGGCGGCACCGTTCCGGTCCACCTGCTGACGGTAGAGGCGTTTAAGATATTCCTGAAGCACCTCAAACCCGACGGCGTTATCGCAATGCACGTCTCGACGGTACATCTTGACTTGCAATCGGTAATCTGGAAAATGGCTCGGCATCTGAATCTGAAAACCGCATGGATTCAGAATGACGAAAACGCCGCGGAAGGCATTTTCGCATCGGATTGGATAATCCTGACGCGCGATGAGAGTTTTATAAATCAAAAGGTAATCCAAGCCGTCGCCACTCCGCCCCGAAGCGATTTCGACCGCATCGACCTGTGGACCGACGAACACATTAACCTGTTCCAGATATTGAAACGATAGGAGAAAATCAGATGTCAATGACACCGCGCGAGCGTTGGCTTGCGCTGCTGAACCGTGAGAAGCCGGACCGGATACCCACGGACTACTGGGCCACCGATGAAGTAACCGAACGCCTTCTCAAAGATCTCAAATGCAACGACACCGAGGCCCTTTACGATAAACTGCACATCGACGGCGTTCACCGGATCAACGCGGAGCCGACGGTATCCCATCATCCCGACGATCCCCAAGCCGATAGGTGGGGGCTTCGGTTCAGGGCGGTCAGTTACGGAGAGGGCGAATACGCCGAAGTGATCAACCATCCGCTGGCCGACGTCAAGACGGTCGAGGATGTCCACGCATTCAAATGGCCTAACGCCGACGACCACGATTGGGAGAAATTCGCCCAGCAGGTCGCCGACATTCCGGGCCACCGGGCTGTCCAATGCGGCTGCTACGAACCATACCTTATCTACTGCTACATGCGCGGTATGGAACAGGCGATGATGGACCTGCTCGTCGAGCCGGAAATCGCCGAAGCAATCTTCACGCACCTGTTCGACTTCCACCTCGGCCTCAACGAGCGAATGTGGGATATTGCCGACAGGCGGGTTGACCTGACATACGTAGCCGAGGACCTCGGCAGCCAGACCGGGCTGCTGATGGGGCTGGAGCAAATCCGCAAATTCATCCTCCCGAATCAGAAGAAGATGGCCGACCTTGCCAGAAGCCACGGCATCCACATTTTCTACCATACAGACGGAGCCGCTCGTGACGTAATCCCCGACTTGATCGAAGTAACGGGTATCGAAGTGCTCAATCCTATTCAGTGGCGATGTCCGGGAATGGAGCGCGAAGGCCTGGTGCGTGACTTCGGCGATAAAATCGCCTTCCACGGCGCGGTCGATAACCAGCAAACGCTCGCGTTCGGCTCACCCGATGACGTTCGCCGGGAGGTGCTGGACAACATCCGTATCTTCGCCCCGGCCAGATGGTTCTGCGCCCCCTGCCACAACCTCCAGCCGGTCTCGCCGACCGAAAACATCACAACAATGTACGAAACAATATGGGAAAATGGGAAACTGTGAAAAAAAGGGACGGTTTCTTCCGATTTCAATCCCGTCGGCCTGCCCCGTTCGTTGGGGGGCGAACTTTTTCTTTCGGTACCGAGCGAGATTGATCCTTGCAAAACGGTCTAATAGCGGGGATTATAGAATACGAAGGAATCTGGAAAATGGCGAAACGATACACGGTAAGCGACGGCAAACTGGTTCTCGCGATTGAGGAGGCCGATGAGGGCGGCTACATTGTTACCTCTCCTCTCGACCCCGAACTCATAACGGAATCTGAGACCATCTCTGAAGCGTTCGCCAACGCGCGTGATGCGCTCAAGGCGCTGACCCGCTCGCGAGCAAAACTCATGAAAAAATTGCCGCTTGCATCGGCGAACCGGTAGGGGTAAGTCTGTGAAACGCCGAGTGCTTGAGAAACACTTGCGGTCGCACGGTTGCTTACTGCACCACCACGGGCGCAGGCACGATGTGTGGGTCAACCCCATCAACCTCGCGCAAGCTCCCGTTCCACGTCACACGAAACTGAAATACGGTACGGCGAAGGGAATCTGTCGCATACTCGGCGTGTCAGTTCCGGCAGGACGGTAACGCCAACATACAGGGGAATGGTTGGCCGGTGGCGTGGTCGCGGTTTTTGCCTGCCCCCTGGAGGCAGCCACGAAAGAAAAAAAAGACTCCCGTCCCCTTTTTCTACGGCAGGTCAATCACGGCATTTTCACGTCTGGCGCGTTCGGCGGCGAAAACCATCAGATGGCTTTCCAGCGTCTCTGCCGGGCCGGAGAGTATCTTCGATGGGTCGTTATCGACCACAGCCGAGATAAAACTGCTCATCAATCCGTAATCCCCCCCACCGTGGCCGCCGAGGATCGAGGCGTCGCCAGCCTCTGTGTCGATGACCTCGGTCGTGTCGGTCAGGAAATCGAATATCGTTATCTTCGAGCCGTCGCCGTAAATCTCGCCGCGAGTACCGAAAATCCGCGTCTTTCGATGCCCGGCTTTGTTGAAGGCCGTCATTGTGAACGAGGCCGTCTTCCCCTCGTCAAAGAACATGTTGACGACCTGGTTATCCACCACGTCGTTGCCGCATTCATAAACGCACCGGCCATAAGGTCCGTCACGGAGCGCCTTGGTTATGCCTTCGGGTGTAACGTCAGGCGCAAGGACATCGACGGGCCAGCCTTTCTTGCCCCGCTCAAGCATACCAAGGTAAATCTTTTTGGCAGAGTATGGGCAATCGGCTTCGACGGGACAGTCCAGGCAGCGGTCGGCTGCTCCGTCAGGTTTATTTTCCTTCCTGAAATGGTACAAACTCCCGAAGGATGAGACCTTCAGGCATCGAGCATCCATTATGTAACTAATCCAGTCGATGTCGTGGCAGGACTTGGCCAGCAGCATAGACGACGATTTCGCCTCGTTGCCCCAGTTTCCGCGGACGAAGGAATGGGCCTGGTGCCAGTATCCGACCGGTTCGAGGTGCTGGAGGCTGACGACTTCGCCGATAGCGCCGGAATCAATGACGGCCTTGAGCCGTTGCGTGTAGGTTGTGTAGCGCATGACGTGGCAGACGGCGAAGATGATCTTGTTTTCGACCGCGGCGGTAACTATCCGCCGACAGTCGGCTTCATTCGGCGCCATCGGTTTTTCCAGCAGCATGTGGTATCCGAGATTTCCGAACGCCACAGCCGGGTCGGCATGCATGTCGTCCAGCGTAGCGATGATAACGGCGTCGGCGAACCGTTCGCGCCCGGCAGCGGTCTGCCAGTCGGTAAAGACGTTCTCTGCCGGGATGTTATGTGCCTCGACGAGTCGATTTCGGTAAAACTCCCTCGGTTCGGCCACGCCGACGACCTTCGCCTGATCCGGGTGTTCGGTCGCATACGTCGCGTAGTTGCCGCCGCGACCACCGGCGCCGATAACGAGTATTGTCACGGGGTTCATACTGTTAGTCTCCTCTGGAACCTCTTCCGGCGGCATGTCAATCTCCGCCGGCTTTCGACACAACAACGGAATCAGCATACGCAGCCGGGCCGGTCTGTCAAGAAGCATCGCCACATCAGATGCTCTAATCAATTATTCCTTGTAAGCCCTGTCGCAGATTCCCTATTATGCAAACCCTTGGGTATCAGACCATCAGAGTCGAACTAATGAAGAGAGAAAAAATGACCCCGAGAGAACGAGTCGAAAATGCATTGCGAGGCGGACATTCCGAGAAGGTTCCGTTCACGATGTACGAGTGCATGATCCCGCAATGCTCTGCCGAGCGGGAGATGCGCAATCGCGGTCTGTGCATCCTCCGGTACGAGGATGTCTTCAAAGTCCGCCGTCCCAACGTCAAAACCACAAAGCAGACCTACTGGGAGGACGGCAAGGAACTCGTCCGAACGGTCCACGAAACGCCGGCCGGGACGTTGACGATGCTTCAGGAACCGGCAGGGTTCACCTCATGGACGCACGAAAGGATGTTTAAGGGCCCCGACGACTACAAGGCTATTCTCTTCTACGTTCAGGACGAATGTTACGAACCGGCGTACGAGCAGTTCACCCAAGCCGAGCAGGCCTTCGGAGGCGACGCCATCTTCCGCACCTGGATCGGCCTGGAACCGCTCCAGACGTTGATCTCCGGCGACATCATGGGCATGGAGGACTTCTGCATGGAATGGATGGACCGGCGAGACGAAGTGCTGAAAATTTCTGAAGCCGTCGCAGCCAATCGGCGGAAAATATATCCAATCGTAGCCGACTCGCCCGCCGGGCACGTCAACTACGGTGGAAACGTAACGCCGGAAATCATCGGACTGGAGAACTTCGAGAAGTATTACGTTCCCCATTACAATGAGGCCGCCGAGGTCCTGCATAAGGGCGGCAAGTTGGTCGGGGTTCACTTCGACGCCAACTGCAAGTTGCTCTCGAATGCCATCGCCGGGACTGACCTTGACTACATCGAGGCGTTCACGCCTGCGCCGGATTTGGACATGACGCTTGCGGAGGCACGCGACGCCTGGCCGGGGAAGGTAATCTGGATGAACTTCCCCTCTTCGCTGCACTTGAAAACCGACGCGGAGGTCGAGGCTGCCACTGTGGATTTGCTGAACGAAGCCGGCACGCCGGACGGGTTGATTATGGGCATTACCGAGGACATCCCCCCCCACCGCTGGCGGGACTCCTGCCGGGCCATTATGAACGGCCTGGACCGCCACGCCCGAAGCAACCCGAACCTATATTCGTAAGAAAAAGGGGTCAGGAGCCTTTTTCTTTTACGATAAATATCCTCGTGCGATCATTGCCGAGCAGACGGTGCTGACGCCGAGGTACATCGCAGCGTCGCGCATTGAGAGTTTCCGCTCGTGGGCCAGTTCGTGAACCTGAGCGAATTTTTCAGCCATCCGCTGCCGGAGGCGCGTTTGTACTTCCTGTTCGGTCATCTGCTCCTGCTGCGTTTCCTGCGTGAATTCCAGATACGAGACGAACACGCCGCCGGCGTTGCAGAGGATGTCGGGGATCACAAATACGCCTCGCTCGATAAGTATTTCATCGGCTTTCGGGCTGGTCGGTCCGTTGGCGCCTTCGGCTATGATTTTGGCGGAGATTCGCGGGGCATTTTCCGCCGTTATCTGGTTGGCCGACGCGGCAGGGACCAGCACGTCGCACGGCATCTCCAGCATCTTCGCCCCGTCGATAGCCTGGCTGTCGGCGAAATTCTTAACGCTGCCCGTTTTGGAAACGTGCTCGATAAGAACGTCTATGTCCAAACCTTTTTCATTGGTAACAGCCCCGTACAGATCGCCGGCGGCTATAACGCTTGCGCCCGATTCGTGGAGCGTCTTTGCCGCCACCGCTCCGACGTTTCCGAAACCCTGGACAACGGCGGTAGCGTCCCGCATCTCGATACCTAGCGCCTTGAACGCTTCTGCCACACATATCACCACGCCGCTACCGGTCGCTTCGCGCCGTCCCGGGATCCCGCCCAGGATCACGGGTTTGCCCGTAACATAGCATCCCTGCGTAGTGGCTTGGCCCTTTGAGAATGATATTGTGTCCTTTATGTGCCCCATGTCTCGCTCATTTGTTCCCATATCCGGAGCGGGCACATATACCTGCGGACCGATGTGCCGCTTGGCATTACGGGCATAACTGCGAATCAGCGTTTCTTTGTCGAGTTTATCGAGTTCGGCTGAATCGGCGACGATTCCGCTCTTTCCACCGCCGAAGGGAACGCCGATCAGGGCGCACTTCCAGGTCATCTCCATCGCCAGGCCTGTAACGTCGTCCAGCGTAACGCCCGGCATCATGCGGATTCCGCCTTTGGACGGACCCAGGGCCTCGCTGTGGCGAACGATAAACGCGCGGAACGTGCAAATTTTCTTATCGCCCAATTGAGGTCCGAGCGTTATCTCGATCCGCTCCCTTGGCTGACGAATCTTGACGAGAAGTTCGGTATCAATCTGCCCTTCAAGCAGCGCCGCCGCCTTGTCAAAGTTCGCCAGCGCCGTCGCCAGAATCGAATTCTTGGCCATTGTTTTGCTCCTTGCACAACGAAACCAGTGTCGGAAAACATTGTTTTTCGCGATTAAGCGGCGGATGGTACACCAGAGCGACGCCTGATTCAATCCCCGTGTGGGACAATTTGATTATTTCTTACGAAGCCGAAGGGCGTAACCCCTCTCGCCACTGATGTAAGGCTCGTCTTGCGGAAATAAAAAATTACGGGCCTGCGTCTGTATTATCACGAAGAATAAACGCTGTTGCCGATAACAGGTGTTCGCCGATAAAACTGACAGAGACGCAGGGGTCAAAAGATTATGGAAGTCATTAATGCAATAGCCAGAATTCGTTTCAACTCCGCCAAGGCTCAGCGGGTCCAACTTAACCGTTTCGAAGGTTTCGCGTGCGACATGCTGTGCCTGGAACCGGGGCAGGAGTTCTCTTCTGTGGGTCGATGCGCCTATTATTTCATCGCGGGCACCGGCGTCATAAAGGCGGGGAAAAGCAGCAAGGCCGTCGATATGGGAAATTTCGTCGCCTGCGAAGCCGATGAACCACACACCGTCGTGAATTCTTCCGAACAGCGATTAATCTGCATGGTCGTCTCGCCGCATAAGTGAAAAAAATTTCACCGCAGAGAACGCAGAGAAAAAAACAAAAAAGTTTTTTTATTTGTTCTCTCTGCGCTTTCTGCGTGCTCTGCGGTGAAAAACTCTTACTTTCTGGGCAGCGCCTTGGCTGTCTTTACCAGTTGGATAAACTCCGCCCGGTAGCCGTTCTTGTCTTTACCCTTTGACGACTGGGCCAATTCGATCACTGCCGCCAGTGTGTACGTGCCTTTGTACTTCGAGTCCCGCAGGATCATACCGAACGAAGCCACCGCTGTAGCAAAGCGGAAATCGGCCGACGCCTTGTCAAACCGCCCGCCGTCGTCCGTTACCGGATATTGCATCAGCGTACTCTTGTCGCCGTCAGGCTTCTTGTACCGGAGTTTCAGCGTCAGCATCTCCTTGCTGCCGGCGGCCTCGGTCGGCCTGGCGGGCGTCTGATACTTCAGCGGGTCCACTTTCGGGGTTTCGACTTTCTCGCCGGCTGGGACGACCTCGTACAATGCCGTTACGGTATGCCCCGCCCCTATCTCGCCGGCGTCTTTCTTGTCGTCTTTGAAATCTTCCTTGGCGAGGATGCGATTCTCATATCCGATTAAACGATAGGCCGCCACGCGGGTCGGGTTGAACTCGATCTGAATCTTTACGTCCTTGGCAATCGTAATCAGCGTGCCGGACATCTGCGTAACGAGCACCTTGCGGGCCTCTTTTATCGTGTCGATGTAGGCGTAATTTCCGTTGCCCTTGTCAGCCAGTTTCTCCAGGCGAGAGTCCTGATAATTGCCCATCCCAAAGCCAAGCACCGAAAGGAACACGCCGGTCTTGGCCTTTTTCTCAATCAGGCGGACAAGTTCGCTCTGGTTGGTAACGCCGACGTTGAAGTCGCCGTCGGTGCAGAGGATTACGCGATTGACGCCGCCTTTGATGAAATTCCTGGCTGCGACCTGGTAGGCCAGTTTAATCCCCGCCGCTCCCGCGGTCGATCCGCCGGCGTGCAGACGTTCCAGGGCAGAGAGGATTTCCTGATTTTTATCGCACGTTGTCGAATCCAGCACAAGCCCAGCCGCCCCCGCATAAACCGTAATGGCTATGCGATCGTTCACGCCCAGGCGTTCAACGAGCATCTTCATCGCTCGCTTGACCAGCGGGAGTTTATTGGCAGGACTCATCGAGCCGGAGACATCCAGCAGGAACACGAAATTGCTGCTGGGGCGTTTTTTCGGGGCGATTTCCCTGCCCTTGATGGCCACGCGGACCAGGCGGTGTTTGGTGTTCCACGGGCAGCCAGCCACGGCTGCATGTGCGGCGAAGGGATGTTTGGAGCCTTTTTTCGGGCCTGCGTAATCGTAGGTGAAGTAGTTAATCATCTCCTCGATGCGGACCGCGCCCTTCGGCGGCAGCGTGCCCTGATTCAGCAGGCGACGGACGTTGGCGTAGGATGCGGTGTCCACGTCAATCGAGAACGTCGAGAGCGGATGGTCAGCCACGCTGCGGAAGGGATTATCCACAATACGGTCGTAAGCCTCACGATTCCACGCCTCACGCCGTTGGCGAAAACCCTCGGCCGACTCGCCGGAGTACCGCTCCAGGCGTTCACGTGACCGGCCATCCAGCGAGCTGACAACGTGAGCATCAGCAAGAAGCACACCCAACTTTTTCCCAGCCCTGACTTCCATGCTCTTCGTCCTGCCGGCTCGGAACTCGGACTTGTCGGCAGATCCCGCCGCCGCCACCGTCGCACGCGATTCCGACATTACCGGACCGGTTTTGTTCTTGCCCTTGCCGGCCAGATCGCCATTAGGCTTGCAGGGAAGTACCTCTGCCGGCTTGCTCGGCTCGGGCAACCTTTTATTACCCGTGACCCTCTTGCCGTCGTCCAGACCGTTAACCGTGGAATCAGCCTCGCGGGCAAGCACCTTTGTCCGCTTACTCGGCCGGTCAAAATTAGTTTTGAATCGTTCAAACTCTGTCACAGCAACCTGCTTTTCCTCCATGTATGCCAGCATTGCCTTGTTGTTATGCTCAAGGGCAAGTTTGTCATCCTGTAACGAGGCGACCTGATGTCCCAATTCCCGCGATTTGCTCAACGTAGACACAAACGCAATCACGCCGAAGACAACCAGTATCAAAGCCGCAGCCGAGAGCGGAATCCATATTCGCAACTTGCGTCGCGGCTCGCCGGCCTGTGCTTTGACGGCCTTTCGCTGTCGGGAAGTGAGTTTCGGCGCGGGTTCCGCCTTGAGTTCGTCGGTCAAAATCCCCGCAACCTTGCGGATTTCCTCGACCTCCCTACTGGCTTCGGGGTCGTCAGCCAGTTGGGCCTCGACTTCCGCCCGTTCCGCCTCGCCCAGTTCGCCAAGTACGTAGGCGGTCAGTTTGGTTTCATCGTTTTCGTTTTTCATCGTTATTCTCCTTCAGACCCCGCCGATCAAACCCAGGGTCTTGAATTGCTTGCGGATGGTCCTGATTCCTGTATGGATGAGAAATCCGACGTTTGTAACTGAATGTCCGGTGATTCCGGCTATCTGCCTGTATGTAAAACCGTTCTGAAATTTCAGACGAAGGACTTCCTGCTGGTTCACCGGCAGGGTTGTCAGCGCCTCTGCCGCCCGCCCTTCCGCTTCGCGCTTCAGCGCCGAAGCCGACGGCGAAAGCGCCGGGCTGGGACGGGTTTGTTCGGCCTGTTCACTCAATCGAGTCATTCGTCGCTCCTTTCGTCGCACGTCCAGCGCGCGGTTCCGGCATACTCTGAAGAGCCACTCCGGAAGGTGGTCCTCCAGCCCCGTCCGGTCGGACCGCCACAGGCGCAGGAACGTCTCCTGCACGACATCTCTGCCGAGTTCCAGATCGCCGCCGAGGATCCCCGTTGCATATCGCAACAGAGGCCCTTCGTAGCGTTCCATCACTCGCCGCATCCGGTCCGTGTCAACACCGCTGTTTTCGGTTTTCATCCATGTTCCCCAATCGCGCTTGGTTCTCTACAACTTATGACGTGCGAAGAAGTGATTTGTTAGAACGCTTGTTAAAAAAATATCGCCACAGAGAACGCTGAGAAAAAAGAGAATGTCGAATATTGAACAAAGAATTTTGAATGCGGAACGTCCCGTGGGGGACGAAGTAAAAACAACACCCCTCATAGGCATGTTGTTTCTTTTACTTCGAAATTCGACATTCCCCGTTCATTATTCAATATTCTTTGTAACAGATAAGGCGAAACCATGACGCAAATGCCGCCGCTTCTGGAACTGACTGACATATACAAACGTTA
>JAUVIQ010000170.1 GCA_030592655.1 Planctomycetales bacterium
CGAGAAATTCAACATAATGCCGGTTTCAACAGTAGATGAAGACCTCAAGGCGATGCTGGGCTAGGAAAAAAACGAATAACAAGCCGACGATTTTTAAGGAGCAATACAATGTGTGAAAAGCAGGGACGAATGCCGCTGATTGGTGAAAAGGCTCCGTCGTTTGAGGCTGAAAGCACCCAGGGACCGGTGAAATTCCCGGCCGATTTCAAGGGTAAGTGGGTGATTTTTTTCTCTCATCCAGCCGATTTTACCCCGGTGTGTACGACGGAGTTTATGACGTTCGCGTCGATGCAGGATGAGTTTATGGCACTCAATGCCGAACTTCTGGGTCTGTCCATCGACGGCACGTACAGTCATATCGCGTGGCTGCGGACCATCAAGGAAAAAATCGAATACAAGGGGATGAAGAACGTTGAGGTGAATTTCCCCGTCATCAGCGACCTGACGATGGAAGTGGCCAACAAGTTCGGTATGATTCAGCCGGGCGAAAGCAACACACAAGCGGTGCGGGCGGTCTTCATTATCGACCCGAAGGCCACCATCCGGGCAGTTCTTTACTATCCGCTGAGCAACGGCCGGAATATGCAGGAAATCAAACGCCTGCTGATAGCGATGCAGCATTCCGACGAGCACGGAATCGCCACGCCCGCCAACTGGCAGATTGGTGATGACGTGATTATCCCGCCTCCGGGATCGTGCGGAGCGGCTAAAGAGCGCGTCGAATCGGCCGGCGACGACGTGCAATGCCTGGATTGGTTCCTGTGCCTGAAAAAATGCCCACATAAAGAAAAAGGAGTATGACCATGACTGAAAAACTACAGATTTACAAGTGCGAGATTTGCGGCAACATTGTCGAGGTTATATACACAGGGGCGGGGGAACTCGTCTGCTGTGGCCAGCCCATGACGCTTCAGGAAGAAAAGACCGAAGACGCCGCCACCGAAAAGCACGTACCGTGGATTCAGAAGACCGAAGACGGTATAAAGGTAACTGTAGGACAGGCGGCTTTGCACCCGATGGAAGAAAAGCATTACATCGAGTGGATTGAGGTCGTGGTTGACGGGAAGGCTTACCGTCAGTTCCTCGCTCCCGGCGATGCGCCCGAAGCGACCTTTGCCGTTACCGGCGATAACGTTACCGCCCGCGAGTATTGCAACGTTCATGGTCTGTGGAAAGGATAGCGACAATGATCACATTCAGCGCAAACGAGATTTTCGAAATTGCCGAACAGATCGAGCGCAACGGCGCGAAGTTTTACCGCAAGGCCGCCGAATCGGCTGAAGGCGACAATCGCGACCTCCTGCTGCGACTGGCCGAGATGGAAGACAACCACATAAAGGCCTTTGAAGCCATGCGGGATGAGTACGCCAGGGCGGACAAGAAATCCGACGTCGTTGACGCGGACGACGAAGCGACGCTTTACCTCCGGGCTGCCGCCGACGGGAAAGTATTCGCCTCCGATCCGTCCAAAGACCTTTCAGGCAGCGAGTCTATCAAAGAGATATTGACAATAGCCGTCGCCCTGGAGAAAGACGCCGTCATTTTCTATCAGAATATGAGAGGCGCCGCATCAAAGGTAATCAGGGTCGAAAGTCTCGACGCGATTATCAAAGAGGAAATCGGGCATATCCTCGACCTGATCGGGCAACTCAAGGACGTCGGAAATTAAGACAGGGGTTCCGGCGCAGAAGTTTATGACGGGTCGGGAACTCGGGCAACGGGTGTTCACACCACTCTCAACTGAAGGAGATGTGTAATGATTACATTCAGCGCAGACGAGATTTTCGAAATTGCCGAGCAGATCGAGCGCAACGGCGCGAAGTTTTACCGCAAGGCCGCCGAATCTACTGAAGGCGACAATCGCGACCTCCTGCTGCGACTTGCAAAGATGGAAGACGATCACGAAAAAATCTTCGCCACAATGCGCGCCGAGTTCGCCAAGGCCGGCGGGAAACCGGATATATTCAAGCCGGACAAGCAGGCTACGCTTTACCTCCAAGCCGTCGCCGACGGGAAAATCTTCGGTTCCGACCCGTCCGAAAACCTCACGGGCGAGGAGTCCATAAAAGACATACTGACAGTAGCCATCGGTCTGGAAAAAGATTCCATTATCTTCTACCAGAGCATGAAGGGCGGCATGTCAAAGGTCGTCGGCGCCATGGGGCTCGAAGGGGTTATCCAGGAAGAAATCGGGCATATTCTTGATTTGAACCAACAGATGAAAGCACTTTAAGTCGTAGGCTGGGCCGGTAGGTCGAAGATGCGCCGTGGCGTGCCCACCTTTTTTTGAATTTCGTCATTCAAAATTCTTTGTTCCACGTAGTGGTACGTAGTATCGCTACGCGGTGCTATGCACAATATTCAATATTTTCTTTACCACGATAAAGGCGAGCCGGATGTTTGGAGTAAGATAATGAAAGAAACCTTCAAAGCGGTCAAGGTAACCGATAACGTCTGGTGGGTCGGTGCTATCGACTGGGCCGTCCGCGATTTCCACGGATACTCGACCGGGCGAGGCACAACATACAACGCCTACCTCGTCATGGCCGATAAGATTACGCTCATCGATACGGTAAAAGCGCCGTTCAAGAACGAGTTGCTCGCGCGAATCGCATCTGTCGTCGAACCGGGAAAAATAGACTATATCATCTCCAACCACGCCGAGATGGATCACACCGGCTGTCTGCCGGGCGTGATAGAGGCCGTCAAGCCCGAAAAGGTCTTCGCCTCGGCGATGGGAGCAAAAGCCCTGGCTGAACATTTTGGTGTGGACTTGCAAATAACGACGGTCAAGGACGGCGAAAAACTATCGCTGGGAAATCTGAACGTCTCCTTCGTCGAAACGCGGATGTGCCACTGGCCCGACAGCATGGTTACGTACCTGCACGAGGACGAATTGCTCTTCAGCCAGGACGCATTCGGGATGCACCTCGCATCGTACGAACGCTTCGCCGACGAGATCGACGAGACGGTCCTTGATGTCGAGGCTGCGAAGTATTACGCCAATATCCTGCTGCCACTTTCGACTTTTGTCGCCAAAACGCTCGATAAAGCCGTCGGCCTGGGCGTACCGTTCAGTATCATCGCGCCGGACCACGGACCTATCTGGCGGGCCGAGCCCGGCAGGATAATCGAGTCATACGCCCGCTGGGCAGGGCAGGAGCGGACAAACAAGGCCATCGTCGTGTACGATACGATGTGGGGAAGCACTGCAATGATGGCCAGGGCAATCGGCGAGGGTCTGGCTGACGGCGGGGCGTCCGTTAAATTGATGCCGATGGGTTCGAGCCACCGAAGCGACGTAGCCACAGAAATCCTCGACGCCGGTGCGATGCTCGTCGGGTCGCCGACAATAAACAATACGCTCTTTCCAACGCTGGCCGACGTGCTGACTTATCTCAAGGGTCTCAAGCCCAAGGGATTAGTCGGTGCGGCGTTCGGTTCCTTCGGATGGAGCGGCGAAGCCGTCAAAGACATCACCGCCTACCTGAATGACATGGAAGTGGAACTCGTCGGCGAACCTGTGAAGGTCAAATACGTCCCCGACGCCGCAACACTTGCCGAGTGCCGCCAGTTGGGTAAGATGGTGGCTAAGAGACTTGGAGATATGTGATGACTGACAGCAACCTTTTAAAAAACCCCGAATCGCTGTTCACCCTTGGCTATGGGCTTTACATCGTTACTTCGCGTAAGGATGATCGCCTCAACGGCCAAATATCCAACGCCATCATGCAGGTAACCGACACGCCGCCGCGCCTGGCCGCCGCCGTCAACAAAGATGCACTGACGCATGAGTTTATCACTCACAGCGGCGTTTTTACCGTTAACGTATTGTCCGAATCGGCTCCGATAAATCTTATCAGGCTCTTTGGCTTTCAATCCGGAACCGACAAGGATAAATTCTCGCAGGTCCCATTCGAGATTGGCCTTACCGGCTGTCCGATTGTTACAGACCACGTTGTTGCCTGTATGGAGGCGCGGGTTGAAACGACGCTGGATTGCGGTACGCACACGGTTTTCATCGGTCAGGTTGAAGCCGCCCGAATTATCGGAGCCGGTAAGCCCATGACCTACGCCTACTATAGAGAGGTTCTTCAGGGTAAAACCCCTCCAACGGCGCCGACCTACAGGGCTTCGGCGGCTGTAACGTCGTCGAAGAAAATAAAGGAGACTTCAGAGATGGGAAAATACGTTTGCGACGTTTGCGGATACATATATGACCCTGCCGTCGGTGATCCGGAAAACGGTGTCGAGCCGGGCACAACCTTCGAAGACCTGCCGAATGACTGGGTATGTCCTGAATGCGGCGTAGGCAAGGATGAGTTCTCGCCCGTGGAATAGACTTACCGGGCAGGCAAGGAGAGTTGAAAAAGCGTTGGGCGGGTTGAACATCATCGGCTGGTGATCGGGTTATCCGTCCATATCGGGGAACTCGATGTCGAGGTCCTCACCCATTCCAAACTTTTGCTTCAACAGGCTCTTCACAGCGGCGAGCTGGTAGGAGAGGATGTCCCGTGTGGAAAGCATTCCCACGAGCAGACCGTCTTCGATGATCGGGAGGTGGCGTATATTGTGTTTCGCCATAATCCTCTGGGCTTTGGGGATCGGGGTCTGCGGGCCGATTGAGACGATGCCGTTTGTCATTATTTCTTTGGCGAGCACGACGGCAGGGTCTTTGGCTTCGGCAAGCACCTTGTTGAGCAGGTCCCGCTCGGTAATCATCCCGACAACCACGCCGAGTTCGTCCATAACAACGAGACTTCCGACGTTGTGGTATCGCAGTTTCTTGCTTGCCTGAAGCACGTTTGCATCGGCCTTGATGGAAAGAACGCCGTGCCCTTCCTTGATAATGGCTGTTATTGGCTTGGCGGTTGTAGGTAGCATTGGCGGTATTCTCCCTGTATTTGCATTCAATAATTTATTTCTATTTGCTTCATTGGGCTTCCGACCAGTTCGGACAGAATTTCATTCCGACGAGCAGTTACTTGCCCCTCGTTCTTTGCCCGGATACGCGGACGGTTTGGTTGTCTTTGGCGCCGTCGTCGGCTGACAGCGCAGTCGCAGCCATTATCAGCAGAAGCGTAATGCAGATCATGGCGCAGATCGTCCTGATGATATTGCGCGAATCGTGCGCATCGTCCCCGGTAATTTGCGGATCGTTCAGGATCGAATCGGGTCTATGAAATCCGGTCTCCGGCTCCATTTGACGCCTCCTTCCGCTTCGATACGCTGCCGGACCCACCTAATGTGAAGGAGAGCTGGGCCGCACAAAACGTACATAGCGGATTAAATATACCCCCGGACCCTTCATCCAGTATCGGCAGGCGGATACAGTGTCTTGAGTATCGTATGAAGTGTTAAACGGCAATTATTTAATGTGCTCGACGGCGAATTTCCGCACAGTGAATTAGCGTAGAGGACAGGAAAAAATCATGCCTCGCTAAAGCCTGCCCCGTGGGGGCGAGCACGCCAACAGATTGGTTGACTGGTAAATCATCTCATCAGTTTCAGGTTCTCTTTTTTCTGTTTTTCCCTATTCCCAAGTCCCTATTCCCAAGTCCCTAGTCCCAAGGCACAGACGAACATATTTCTCGCCGGCTAAACTGCTAATCTCGTTTGCATCGTTAGCCGATGAAACGTATGGTTCATAGAGAAGGAGTGGCCAAGGCGGGAAAAGGCAAACCAGCCGAAAGGTTGGGACGCAGAGCCATAGGGTCCCATGAGAATTCATGAGGATTGTCGCGCTGCCCACGCGTATAGTCTCGCGGGTCTATCCCCGTCTCATGAGGAATCCGTTAAAAAGTGCTCGTGATACCCGCTTTCTTCGGAGATATACCATGTGGCAAAAGAAAAATTGGGGCAAACACCTACCCATCGGTGTGGACCTGGGCTCCAGCCGCCTCAAAATGGCCCAAATCGATAATTCCGGTGGGAAATTGGAGCTCCTGGCTGCGAAATCGGTTGAAATTCCTCCGGAATACTATGACGACCCCAAACAACGTTTAAGCATTGCGTCGGGAAAAATCCACCAGATACTGAAGTCCGGAGGGTTCAAGGGGCACAAGGCGATTCTTTCCCTCCCGGCTGCATTTACGTCCATCCGGCAGGTCAAAATTCCCATGATCCTGTCGAATAACATAGATGAGGCAGTCAAGGAAGAACTGAACGGTCAATTATCCTATCCGATAGAAGACGCCATCATTCGCCATTATCCGGTCGGGAAGGCTTACGACAACGGTGAAGAGATGCAGGTGCGGTTCGTAGTGTCGGCTTCCCGAAGCGAGGTGGACACCTGTCTCGACATGACCCATCACGCCAGACTGGTAGTGGTGGGCGTCGATATCGAAGCCTTCGCGATCGTGGAGTGCTTTTCGCGATTGTTCAACCGGAATTCCGCTAACTCCCACACGACGTTGTTCATAGACATCGGATGGACCGGAACGCAAGTCGTGGTGGCCCACGGACAAAAGTTGGTCTTCGCCAGAAATTTGTCCATCGGGGGGTGGAACCTCGACCAGGCCGTTGCCGACATCCTGAAAATACCAATCGAACAGGCATGTCGAATTCGCCGGAAAATAGTCAGTGACGAAAAAAATTCAGAGGCGGAAAACGATTTGTTCAGATTGCTCGACGTCAAAATTGTCGAAATCGCCGAGGAAGTAATCAAGTGCCTGCGATACCACGAATCGTTATTTACGGCTCGTACCATTGAACGGGTGATCTTTGTGGGAGGTCAGGCACACAACGCTCGTCTGTGCGAATCCATAGCCAAGCGACTGAACCTTCCG
>JAUVIQ010000055.1 GCA_030592655.1 Planctomycetales bacterium
CGAATCGCCCGTTGTCGCCGAGGCCGCAACGTGGGCGATGAAACAGATAATTTGACGCGGGCGGGGGTGCGAGCGTATAAGGTGCTCGGACGTAATTCGGGAGTTTAGAAATGAAAGCGAAACCTACTGAAGATAGATTTGGCGAAGATCGCATCGCCGCCGCCGTGCGTGAGATAATTTCCGCTATCGGCGAGGACCCCGCCCGCTCCGGGCTTGAAGGAACGCCGCAGCGCGTCGCGCGGGCGTATCGGGAATTGTTCTCAGGCCTGCACGACGACCCTGCCAGGCATTTCCAGGCGTTCTTCAGGGAAGATTACGACGAGATGGTCGTACTCCGCGACATCCCCTTCCACAGCATGTGCGAGCATCATCTCCTGCCTTTTATGGGAAAGGCGCACGTTGCCTATTTGCCGAAGGACAGGGTCATCGGGATCAGCAAACTCGCTCGCGTCGTCGATGCCTTTGCACATCGCCCGCAGGTCCAGGAACGCCTGACCAGCCAGATAGCCGACATTATCATGGAAAAACTCAAACCACGGGGCGTCGCGGTGGTCATCGAAGCCCAGCATACCTGCATGATAATCCGAGGCGTCAAAAAGCCCGGCTCGGTGATGATAACCTCGGCCCTGCGAGGCATCTGCAAAACAAACCCATCAACCCGAAGCGAGGTAATGACACTGTTGAGAGGATAAGGCATCGTAGCACGGGCGATGCGTAGCATCACTACGTGAGACCGCCCGTGCTACGACTTTTTTCGTCGTCGGAGCAGCGCCAAGCCAGCCAGACCGAGCAGCGACAACGTGGTCGGTTCGGGGATATTGTAGTACTGCCAGTCCGTGTTACTGACGCCCTCGTTGTCTGTAACGGTGCATGAGACAAGGTACCAGCCTGCTGCATCGTAGGAGTGCGAGGGCGACTGGTCGGGCGAGGTTTCGTCGTCACCGAAGTTCCACAGGTACGACGCGACGCTGCCGTCGTCGTCGGCCACGACGGTGAAGTCCATCGTAAGGCCGGTTCCCGTCGCATCTATATCGGCAGTCGGCGCGTGATTCTCATACGGCACATGGTCGGTGGTCTGATTGACGTCGAGGCAGAGGAGCAGGCTGTGGGCGTCGTTGGCAATTCGGTGTTCCACGCGGGTCATCACCTCTGCCGGCGGCAGACCTCTCGTCCGCCAGTGGTTCAGCAATGCCTCGACCTCGGTGAAGATGTGCGCCTCAAGTGGCAGCGTGCATCCCTGCGTTACGGCTTCAGCGCCCGCGTAGGAATATCCGTTCCAGTTCTTCAGGTGCAGCGAGTTTGCCCGTCCGGACATAAGACCGTCTTTGAGTACTGCCGGAATATCGGTTACTGCCACCCATGCCGGAACGGCAACGCTGTAATCCGCTCGCCCCATCGCCGCCCACATCGTGGTAAGGAGCGGATTCTCGCCCGGAAGGACGCCCTGGAAGACTCCCGTCGAGCAGGTTCCGGGGTCGGCCAGGAGTTTCATGTTTCGACCTGGACCGTAACGAGGCAACTCGTAACCCGGTGGTCCCGGCAGGTTCCCCTGCATGAGGGTCTGTGCAGACAACACTCCTGTATCGATCAGCCCGCACACGTTGTAAGCACCCGTGTAGTAATAATTGTCGCAGCCGTAGCCGCCGCACAAGTCGTCGGTGCCGTCTGCGTTCTCGTGGAAATGGTTCGAGCGGACAACCCATCCCTGCTGATTGCGGGTAATAGCCGGATCGCTGTAACTGAAGCAACCTGGGGCAGGTAGCATCTTTCCGGCGCGGTTGGCGTTATCGGTCTTATACTCGAAGAAGACCGCGCGATCATATTCGAACATGGTCGCGTTTCCCTGCGCGTCCATGAAGGGGAAACTGCCTTCGTGGCGGTTGGCGGAACCGATGTTGTCGTGCCGCCACTGGATTTCCGTCCTCACCTCGGCGACGTTGGCGAAGTTTGCAATCATGTAGCACATGAACTCGCTGCCGTTGGTGCTGCTGGAGTCGCGCCGGCCGCCGCTTGCGTCGCCGGTGCACAGGCCCTGCGTATTCAGGCTCATCATCGGAAGGGTTTTCCGACCGGTGTTGCTGTTACTCAACAAACTTGCTATACCGATATAGGGATACGCGGCGGGATACTCCACTCCATCGACCTCGTAGTGAGTGAAGTATCTGAGGTAGTTGTTGGGTTCGTTCCACCCCAATTGGCGGACTTTCCAGAGGATCGGTCGGCCATCAACCGTAACGGTCCCGTCGGCTGCACCGATACTGCACGCTTCAATGCTTGTCGAGAGGGTGAACTGCACAGTCAGCGCGGTAATTAACGCAATGATCCACTTGCATCTCATCATCCTTCTCCTTTTTCCGGTATGCTACTCACTCATGTTGGGTCGGTGAAAAAACCTCTTCTTCACCTCGCTTAACGATTCATAATATAATATCCAATCCCCTCCTTATTGTCCAGACAAAAATCAGGATATGTTTGAGTTTCAGTATGTGTCTGATACGCGTTTTGGCGTGTTCGCCCATGGCGTTTGCCGCCGGTCAATGCGCTCGTTTTCCCATCTTTTTCGCCTTATCATTTCCGATACTCCGGCGGTAGATGTCCATTATTGTAAAGACGTCTTTGGGCGTCTGGTCGGTGCGGTCGTAAAGGTAGAAGACGATGTATTCGAGCGTACCGGTCAACGGGCTTCGGAAAGTGAATTCCGATTTGCCCACGTTGTTCTTTGTAACGGTAATTTTCTGCGTATAGTATTTACCGTCCACGCATCCGATCATGCGCCACTTACCCGGATACATAGGCCACCATCGCTTGCCCGTCGAGAACGGCGAACTCTTGACCTTGCGCAGATAGGCGTACTTGAATCGGCCCTTGTAATCCTTATCGGCCTGGACGGCTTTTCCGATCTTCTGATAGTGCCAATGTCCGATCCGCAACACTCCGATGACCATCGTCTCATTGCGGTACTTGACGAACGGTGAGGTGAAAATCAGCGGGCTTTTACCTTCGCCGATCCGCTGCCATCCGGCAGGATACCCGCCGCGGCAGTTATTGCTGCGCGCCCTGTGCAGGTAATAAGGGCGTTTATCCTTTGTCGGCATTTTACCGGTCGTCTTCCACATCATCGCCCAGATGCAGTCGTCGTCCATTATCAAGTCTAGCAGCATCCGGCTGGTGTGAGGGTGATAGACGCTTTTGTCAGGGGAATATTTCCACGCATCTGCCAGGAAATCCTGTCCTCCGGGCAGCGATTCGGGCGAGATGTGAATCCTCGATTCGCCGTGCATGCCCTGTTCGGAAACCATCTTGTTCATCGGCTGGACTTCCAGCCAGGGTTTTCCGGCCTGCACGCGGTAGCGGTTGATCAGATATACATCGACTCCCTTCCTTCTACGGGTCCTGGTCCTGCTTTCAACGATTATGTCGCCCCGCTCGTTCTTTATGATTTTATTGTACTCGTAACTGCCGCAGTAGGTTCTCAGTCCGCCCGGCTGGTCGTAGGAACGGTACATCTCGTTATGTCGGGAGGGCGTTCCTTCGGCGTCGATTTTGTTGTATAGGAAGCAGGCGTCGTGCCCGCTGGCGTGCAGCGACATCCAGAAGTTGGGGCCTTCGAGCATACAGTCGCCTCGGAACTTGTAGCCTGCGGCAGCGCCGTAGGGCACCTGTATCCAATTAGCCCGGTCCTTCCACTGCTTGGTGGGCCGGTAGTGTTTGTAGGTGTATTTCTTACCGAGGTCCCAGACGCGGACGTAGTTCGCCCCCTTCGGCATCGGTTTATAGCCTGTTCTGCCCGGAGAGACAGTCGGGCCGGGCAAAGGGCCTTCAGGGCGAACCTTCGTCTTTCCGCCTTGGAGTCTGACGCCGCGATAGATCAGTTTTCGCCCGCCGGCTACGCTCCAGGAAACGGGTTTTCCCTTTCGGCAGCGGACGACGGCGCAATGTCCGTCGGTCTGAATATCCTTGTCGCGAAATCCCTTCTTTCCAAGCGAGAAGACAATGTGGTCGGTTGACTTTTCCGATTGGACTACGAAGTGAGCGCCTTTTTCCGATTCGGACACGACGCGCAGATTAACGTTCGGAAAGGTCTTCTCGAAGGGATACAGCAGCATCGGGAAGGTAACTCGCCCCGCCTTTTTGGACGGTGCGTCGAACGCTACCCAGTCGATGTTACGGTACGGTTTTTTGAAACCGAGCCCTCTAACCGACGCCCGTCCCTTTCCTCGTCGGGTCGTGAACGTTCCGCCAACAGGGCGAGCGAACAGGCCCGGCGCTTTTGCACTTGCGTAGCCGCCGTTCTTTGCGACCAGGTCCGTAGGAGAGTGAAGATACCAGGAAAGCGTGTGCCCTTCCTTGGCGGTCCAGGCAACGTCATACATCACCCAGTAGTCGGGCTTGACGAAGGCTACGTGTCGGCGCCAGATGACGCCTTTGCCCTTGAACATGGGGACCTCATAATCCCCCGGCCTGACTATCGTCGCGTCCTTCTCCCACCCGTGGGTCGTGGCGGCAAAGAAATCCAGACCCGCTCGTGAGTCCCAGACGACGTCCCGGCCCTGTGCAACGGCCCGGTCGATCTCTCCATCATCGACCACCAGCATATTGTGCGCGCGTGAGGCATTGTACCAGGGATTGTTGAGCGGATCGTCGTAAGTCAGCCCCAGTCCGGCGTCGATGGCCAGAGCCCGCCCGAAGGCGCTGATTTCGAAGTCAAGTATGTCGCGGTGGGTGTGCCATACCCTGTCAGGTCCGTAGTTCAGCAGCATGTACCGTGCCCGCGGCGTCCAGTCGCTGCGCATCACGGCAAAGCCGGAGTCCGCGAAGTTTATCGAGGTGTGTTTTGGCGAACGAACCCGCCCGTCCACTTTTCCTCCGAGCAGGTTCTTCGCCACGAAGAGGAAATCCTTGCGCTTGAACAGTTTCCCCGCTTCGGTGAGCGTTCCCGGACCGAAGACCGCTCGTTGCCCGTCGTTTATGCCGGAGAGGTGACCTTCCGGTGTAGTCAGATACATCCAGAACTTGGCGCCCTGCTGGAGTCTGGCGTCGATGCTCCGCACCATCCTGGCGTATGCGGGTTTGCCTTCCAGCATCCGGGCCGACCTCATCAATTTATAATACACGCCGAACATATAGGAAGATGGGCACCTTTCGGAGTGCCCTCCGTCCTTGAAGAAATCCCGTTCGGCATGCTCGACGATCCGCCGGGCGCCCGTCCGCACCCACGCCTGCGCCTCGGTGAACTCCGGAACTGCAAGACCGATATTGGCCAGACCGAAAGAACCGGTTACCTGCCAGTTGCCCTTTCTGTATCCGGTATCTTCTCGCTTGAACAGCCACCGAGCCGAACCGAGCAGCGTCTTGAGCATTCGCTCATGGGTCAGGAGAGTCCGCTTTGAAAATGGTCGGCGGTAGAACTCGATGAAGGTGTTTCCGCGATGGGCAAGGCCCAACTCGTACCAGATGACGGATTGAGGGGGAGCGGGACTGCTGATGCGGTCCCGTTGCTGGTACCACTGGTTGAACAGTTCGTCGAAGCAGGAGAGGTATTTCTCGTCGCTCGTTGTCCGGTAGGCCCGGAGCAGCGGATTGGACCAGAACCACTTGTGGAAGCCATACTTGCCGCCCACGCCGTAGTCCGCGTCGAAGTTCACTACCGGACCGTGCTTAATCGTTACATCGCCCCAAGCGCGAATCTCATGGCGCATAATTTTGGCGGCGCGATCCAGAAGCCGCTTGCTCGGCGATTTCTGTGGCGAAGGAGGCTTGGCCTGATGTGTCTGTTTCCAGTACACCGCCCAGGCGCGGTACGCTCCCCGATAGTCCGCGGCCTCGGCTGCCTTGCGGACCTTTGCCAGTTCAGGACGGGTCAGATCCATCGACGCAAAGAGTTCCTTATCGCTGATGTGCTTGATCTTTTTGTCCAGGTAGTCCGGATCCAACCCGACGTCCGGGGCGGCTTGCGACTCCCTTGAATATGCCACGTACGCCTTGGCGGCGGCTTCGGTGGCGCCCAGATACACATCGTCCACGTAGAATACCGCCCCCGGCTTCACGTCGCGGTCCCGCTTTCCATGCACGTGAAACATCAATACCAACCGTCCGGTCTGCGCACCGGTGGTGAACGAACCGAAGTAATGCATCCAGTCGCTCGTCGGAACCACCCTGATACCAGGAATGCTCCGATCCAGGCCGCTACCGTCGGACTTGAAAGACCACGGGCGGACGTCGATCTTGTCGGTAAAGCCCTTGCCCTTGAGTGAGAAGGTGAAGTAGTACTTCGTGTTTGGCTTGACGGAAATGGCCTTGGGACCTTTGAAGCCGTCGGTCCGGCCTACGGCCAGGCCCGTGTCTGCGAGGCCGTCTTTTCCGAAGCCTGTAACCTTCAGGAACGCGCTGCGTTTGCCGGCGTGGTGGACTTTCTCCGTTATGCCTGCCTCGGCAGGGGTCTTCCCGTAGTGGCTCCAATCTTCCGGCAATTTGCCGGCGCTGCCTTTTTCCGCCCCGGGATTGGGGGCGATGTTGGTCGTCCTGGCCTCATCGGCTGCAGAACCAGCCACAGGCCAGGCCAAAATCACAGTAACCAACGCCGCCAACACCATAATTGTCGTTCTCGTTACTGACATTTTTTATCTCCGTCTTACTTTGCTTGTGGCTACAGATGATATATAAACATTCGCCGATGCACTATTACTAAACACAACAAACGCAACAGGGTATCGCATTGGGGAACGGGGGCGGACAGATGTTTTCCCGGCGTGTTCGCCGTTAGTCTTGTTGGGTATTAGACGTTAATCACGTATTGATCGTTGTGAAGCGGCTTGGTTCTTGATGGTTTTTTTCATTGCTCTTCGTGATATAACGACGCGCTTGACATAGACAAGGTCTTTAAGCGTCTGGTCGAGTTTGCCTTTGGTGCGCTCATGCAGGACGAACGGACCGTGGCGTTTTCCGGCGGACTCGACCCACAAGGGCTGGCCTTTGACCGCGCCTGTAATATACGAATCGTCAATCAGGTGGAACCGCCAGAGCAGTCTGCGCGTCGGTTTGGCCCTGCCGGTGAAGACCCGCTCATTTCGCCCCATGTCCTTCACTCGCCATTCTTTTTCCATGCCTTCTTCGACGACGACGGCGCGGATGCTCAAAACGACTATCGGTGGGATATGCCTCCAGCGCTTCTTCGAAGCCGACCAGACCTCCCAGTCCTTGTCGCGAGTGGTGAAAACCCCGCCGGGAAGGATTTTTCCGTCGGAGAGGATCATGGCTCCCGGAAGCGCGTCGGATCGGCTGAAACGGTCCGTTCGCCCGAAAGGATTGATTTCCGAAGGTCGGCTGGCGGGTCGGCTTGTGGTGGTCGGTTTGGCCTGGCTGAGCCAGTAGTCCAGATTGGAGGCGGGTTTTGAGGCGGACCCGCTCGGTGGCGATGAAACGCCCGAAGCGAGAACCAAACTCATAACCAGCGCCAAGGCGATCAATTTTACCTTGTGCGAGTTCATAATATCGACACTTGTCATAACGACTCTTCTATGTTATCTATAACGCACGATTTGGGTGTTAAAAACAAGAAATTTAAAGCGCGACAGGGGACTGTTTAATGATTATCGGAACGGTACGTGAGATAAAGCCTGATGAATATCGTATAGGTTTAACCCCCGGCGGGGCGGAGGTCCTTACCAGGGCGGGGCATACGGTGCTTGTCGAGTCAGGCGGCGGTCTCGGAAGCGGTTATGATGATGAGCAATACGTCAGTCACGGCGCACGCATAGCGGATTCAGCCGAGGGTGTCTGGGCCGAAGCCGATATGGTCGTCAAGGTCAAAGAGCCGCTTTCGAGCGAATGGCCTATGATGCGCAAGGGGCAGGTGCTATTTACTTATTTCCACTTCGCCCCCGATAAGGAACTGACCGAAGGTGTGGCAGCGACCGGAAGCGTCGCAATCGCCTACGAAACGATCACCGACGAGAAGGGTGGATTGCCGCTGTTGACACCGATGAGCGAGGTGGCAGGTCGTATGGCTATCCAGGTCGGCGCGTGGTCATTGGAGCGTCATGCCGGTGGTCGCGGCGTGCTGCTTGGCGGCGTTCCGGGCGTGATGCCCGCACGGGTGGTTATCCTGGGCGGTGGTGTTGTCGGTACGAATGCCGCCAAAATGGCAGCCGGCATGGGCGCTGACGTGCAGATAATGGATGTGAAACTGGATCGCCTTCGCTATCTCGACGACGTGATGCCGGCGAACGTTCGCACGGTCAAGTCCGGTCCGGCTTCGGTGCGAGCAGCCATTGCCAACGCCGATCTTGTGGTCGGGGCGGTGCTTATCCCCGGCGGAAGGACGCCGGTGCTGGTATCCCGCGAGGACCTGGCGATTATGAAACCCGGCGCGGTTATCGTCGATGTCGGAGTTGATCAGGGCGGATGTGTCGAGACGACTCGTCCGACGACGCACCACGACCCGATTTACGAGGTCGATGGTATCGTCCACTATTGCGTAGCCAACATGCCCGGTGCGGTTCCGCGAACCTCAACCCAGGCGCTGACCAACGCCACTTTCCCGTTTGCTCTGAATATAGCGAACAAAGGTTGGAAGGCTGCCGTTGCCGCCGACAAACACCTGGCTGAAGGCGTTAATATTGTCGAAGGCGAGATTACCTACGCAGGTGTAGCCGAGGCGCATGGAATGAAATTCAGCGAGTTGAAACTATAAGCGAGCGGAGGATTCCTCAAATGCCGCCGGAACCGATTCTGGACATCAACGAGATTGACCAAAGCAAGGTCGTCGCTACGCGCGAGGATGTTTGCCGGGTGAATCCGCACCGTTACGAGTTCCAGCAACTCGACGGTATATTCCTTATTGATTACGACAAGAACGTCATGGCGGGTTTCCGGGATATCCGCGCCGATGAATTCTGGGTTCGCGGGCACATACCCGGTCGTCCTGTCTTTCCCGGCGTGCTGATGATCGAATGTGCCGCGCAGATGGTCAGTTATTACGTCATTACTAGCGAGAAACGCGACGGGTTCCTTGGTTTCGGTGGAGTGGACGACGTGAAGTTTCGAGGCCAGGTCGTTCCGGGCGATCGCATAATCATGTTGGGAAAGATGCTTGAGATGCGCAAACGCCGTTGCGTCGGGGCGGTGCAGGGGTTCGTCAACAGGAAAATGGTCTTTGAAGGGACGATTACCGGTATGCTGATATAAACGGAATGTAACAGTGTTTGAGCAGTTTTCTTTAGTATATAAGGCCCGGCTGTCGATGAGCGAAGATAGCGGGATTTTTACAATTTTATTAAAAGAAGAAGAAAAAGAAAGATAGCGGGATTTCGGGGATTACAGGATTTCAGGGATTTTAATTTTGCTGAAAGAAACTAAAAGAAACCCAATCCCCATAATCCTGTAATCCCTGAAATCCCGCTATTGTTTCTTCTTCTTTCAGCAAAAATTAGAATCCCTATAATTAATTCCCGCTTGCTACGCCGTAGTTTTGGCGAAGGCGGGTAATCGCGCTATTCGGATTTGCTTGTCATGACCGGCTTGTTTTCGAAATTGCGTCATCGTCTGCCGAGGCGTCGTCGCCGACTTTGGCGTTACGTCGGCGGTCGTCGTCGTTCTGCGGGGTTGTTTATCTTTACCCTGCTGGTGCTGGTGGCGGGTGGATACTGGTATCTGACCAACGACGCTCGCGTCCAGCGAAAGGTCGAGCAGTACCTTCAGCGATTAACCGGGGCGGAGGTAAAGACAGAATCCGCCCGGTTCAGCCTGTTCGGCGGGATACAGGTTCGCAACCTGCAAATTCGTGCAGTCGATAGTAAAATACCCTTCTTCGAAGCGCCGGAGGTTTTTATCACCCATCGCCCGTCGGCGCTTATGGTGCGTGGCACACTTGAACCGACCGGGATCGTTTGCGTCGGCGCAACGATCAGGCCTGTCCTGGACCTTCGGACCGGCCTGTGGAATTGGCCGATTATCAGTACGTCGATATGGGCGGACGGGGAAAAGGGAAAAACGCCGATCGTCCCGATCCACATGCGAGATTCCAGGCTGGAGATTATCGAAGTGCTGGACGGCCAGCAGTTTCGTCGTCCCAGTGTTGAGATGAGTGTAAGCCTTCTTCCTGACCCGGATGCCCAAATGTACAATATCATTCTGTCCGATGAGGCGGACGCCATTCAGGGACAAGGCACGATAAACATTGTTACCGGGCAGACGCTCATCAGCGGACCGGTCTCGGAGGCGGGTCTGGACAAGACGCTTCCCAGGAAATACCTCGATTGGAAGAAGCGGCACAAGTTGACCTTTGAGAAGCCATGGAACGTTACGGTCAGTCTCGGCGGTTCCGGTACGACGACCGGACCTGCTCGCCGAAACCAACTGATAGTCGATCTGAAGGGTGTTTCCATGGAACTACCGCCTTCCGAAGGCGGATTAAAATTCTCCGACGTTCGGGGTCATCTTGTTTTCGATAAAGACGGGGTTTCCGTCCAGAACCTCGCGGGGCGGATTACCCAGGCCGGTGGGGCTCGCTTCACACTCAGCGGACGATATGAAGGATACAAGACAAACAGTCCGTTCAAAACGTCGCTTACGATAACCGATATGACCTGGCCTGCCGGCGAAGACCTTCCCGGCGTGCTCGGAAAGACCTTCACGAAGGTCCACAAGCAAATTAATCCATCCGGGACCCTCGCTGTCAGCGCATCGCTTCACCGCGATAAGCGAGGTGTGTTGCTGGTTAATGGCTGGATTGATCTGAAGGAAGTTTCCCTTCGCTTGCCTTATTGTCCGATCCGTCTGGATCAGGTTTCCGGGCGGATAATACTGACCGACAACAACCTTCAGTTGAAGGATTTGCGAGGTCGATACGGTCGGGCTTTGGTGGAGATGTCGGGTCGATTGACCGGTCCGATGGATAGTCCTGCTTACAACGTCAGAGTCGTTATCCGTAACATGCCTATGGACTCGAAATTGCGTGATACCCTTCCGGAGAACCTGCGCAGTATATGGCAGGTGTATTCTCCTCGCGGACACGCCACCTTTATAGTTGATGCGCGGTCAGGCGACGAATCGACTGGGCCGATTACCGATATAACGATCGAATTCAACGGTAAGGCGTCGCTTGAATACTGCGATTTCCCGTACCGTTTGGAAAAAATTGTCGGGAAGGTGGTGGTTTCGGCGAAAAAGGCCCGAATTGTTTCGGTTCGCGGAAGTGCCGGGCCGATGCGATGTGTGCTGAACGGTACGATCACAAGAAAGCCCGGCCCTGACGATTTTGAAATAACCGTCGATATTACCGATCTGCCTCTCGATGAGAAAGTTGCACACGCCTTATCGAAGCGCCTTAAGCGGGCGTACCTTTCATATGGGTTGAAAGGGCGGGCTGACATCGAAAAGGCGACTGTCCGGCGTAAGAATGGTGGAACGGTAGAGTGCGACATCCCGGTTATTCTGAAAAACGCGAGTATCAGGCATAGCCGGTTCCCGTGTGCAATCGAACAGGTCGGCGGCAAAGTCGGAATTACACACAAGGAAGTAACAATACAATATCTTAAGGGCCGGCGCGGGCGGGCGAATGTGAACATTACCGGAAGTGTGTCGATACGAAACGACAACCGGGGTGCGAACCTGATAGTGGAGGCGACCGGTATGTCGCTGGATGCAGCCCTTCGCGAGGCGCTGCCGAAGGATGCGAAGCGAGGGTGGGATCTGCTGGCGCCGTCGGGAACGGCAAATGTTACGTTGAGACTGTTTGATTCGCCGCAGGCCGACGACGCCCGAAGCACCACGCAGCCTGCCTGGAGTTACCGCCTGATCGTGAAACCACTGGATATGCGGATTAAATATCGGCATTTTCAGTATCCGTTGAGGCTTACGGGTGGAACGGTAGTTATAAAACCTGATGCGATGGAACTGAATTTATTGACCGGTCTTGCCGGAAGTGCAAAGGTCGTGCTGGATGGACAAATTTCCACCGCTGCCGGCAGCGAACGGGCTGACTTGAGCGTACAGACCGGTGCGATCAAACTGGACCGCAAGTTTCTCTCGGCCTTTCCGGGCGGAATGGTTCAGGCTTTGCAATTGCGTCCGGGTGGAACGGTCAGTCTGGCGATTGGAAAACTGGAAATCCGGCGCGAAATTGTCCCGAAAAAGCAGCCAGCAAGTGCTCCTTCGCGGGAGAAACCCAAACGCGAGCCGCTCGTGTGGGGATGGGTCGGAAAGGTTGCGTTCAAGGATGCCGTTACGAATTTCGGTATGGGCGCTAAGCGGATGACCGGGTGGGTTGAGGGTGAAATGTCATGCAAAGGTCCGCCTGAAAAACTTTTTGCCGATGCGAAGATATTTCTGGAGTCGTTCGCGGTAGGTCCCCGCAGTCTTAAAAAAATCACCGCCAGCCTGCACAAGACCGCCAAATCACCGGTGTTGATGATTGATAAGATTTCCGGGAAGGTCTTCGGCGGACGAGTGGCCGGCTTTGCCAAAGTCCACCTGGCGAAACCCGCGAAATATGGATTGAGCCTTTCGGTTGAGAATATCGACCTGGCGAAATTTGTCGGACCCGAAGCAAAAGCCCCCAAACATCGCCGGGAGGTAGCCGGCAAACTCGCCGGTAACATACGGTTAAACGCCGTTGTGGGAAACCGCGCTTCACGCCGAGCCTTCGGAAAACTGCATATCAGTCAGGCGAAACTATACAGGCTTCCAGTCCTGCTGGGCTTTCTGCACGTAGTGAATCTGACCCTGCCGACCGGATCGGCATTTCATACCGGCGAAATTGATTACTACCTCCAGGGCGACACGCTCGTCTTTCGGGAGATACACCTTCAGGGTTCAGCCTTGTCCATGCTGGGCGCAGGTAAGATGAATATGAAGAACAAGAAATTAGACCTGACCTTCCTGACCGGTCCGCCGAGGAAATTACCCCGATTGATAGGCTTGAGCGAAGTGCTGGAGGGACTCGCCAGCCAATTAATGACAGTGCGGGTTACCGGTACGCTGGACAAACCAAAAGTAAAAACCGTTCCATTCCGAAGCCTGGATGCGACAATGCGAGAACTGCTCGAACCGGGAAGATGAAGCAAACTTCTATAAGGAGACTTTCTGATATGGCGGATGTAAAGATTGGGATTATCGGAGGCAGCGGGCTTGGCGAGGCGATCTGCGCCGAAGGCGCAGGTAAGCCTATCAATGTCAGCACGCCGTTTGGGAACCCGTCCAACGTTATTATTGAAACGGATTGGCAGGGCGTTACGGTCGCCTTGCTGAATCGCCACGGGGCCGGACATCTGGTCAATCCTTCGATGGTCAACTATCGCGCCAATATCTACGCACTCAAGGCCATTGGATGTACGCACATTATCGCTTCAGGCGCTGTCGGCTCGTTGCGAGAGCAAATCAAGCCCAAAGACCTCGTTATTCCAGATCAGGTTATCGACAAGACTTATCGTCGAGCGCCGACATTCTTCGATGACGGACTGGTTGCCCACGTGGAGTTGGCATCGCCGTTCTGTCCGGTCCTGCGGAAGCACCTGCTCGGCTGTGCTGATACCATACAAACAAAAGTTCACGACGGCGGGACATACGTTTGCATGGAAGGGCCGACCTTTTCCACACGGGCTGAAAGCGAGATGCACCGCGCCGCCGGCGGAGACCTTATCGGAATGACGGTCATGCCGGAAGCAAAACTCGCCCGCGAAGCCGAGATAGCGTATGCACTGGTGGCCTTGCCCAGCGATTACGATTGCTGGAGGCCTCACCCGACCGACCTGGACAAGCACGAACTTCTCAAGGAAATCATTGGTAATCTGACCGAAGCGACAAAAAACGCCGTCGAACTGATAAAGTTAGCCGTAGCCCGCTTTAGCGAAATCGCCGATACGCCATCCCCCGCCCACAGCGCGTTGGAACAGGCGATATGGTCGAACAGGGAAATGATCTCGCCCGACGCGAAAAAGAAACTCGGCGTACTGGTGGAGAAGTATTTGTGAACATGTGTCGTTTCGTCCGTTGTTTGAAATGGCGGTTTTATCATTCTCGAACCGTATCGGTAGTTGTATAATGGAATGGTAGTATGAACGAGGGAGTACGCGCGATGACGACCAAGGAACGAGCAGTTGAAATTATCTCTCGGCTTCCCGACGACACATCAGTCGCCGATATTATGGACGAACTGTATGTCCAGATGAAGATCGAGCAGGGGCTGGCGCAGTTAGACGCCGGCGAGGGCATTGAACACGCAGAAGTCAGGAAGAGAGTTGAAAAATGGCTCGATTAATCTGGTCTCCGCGGGCTGCTGACGATCTGGAAAGCATCTGCGAGTATATCGCAAAAGATTCTCCCCAATATGCGAAAACTGTTGCTGCGCTTATCGTCAATACCCTCGAGGGGATACCGCAATTTCCGAAAGCAGGGCGGGTTGTTCCGGAAATTCAAGACCGGGATGTACGCGAAAGAATCGTAGGGAATTTCCGAGTAGTCTATCGTATAAGAGAAGATACGGTCGAAGTTGTAACGATTATCCACGGCGCACGCCTGCTGCGCTGGGAGGGATAGATGACACACTTTATCCGGCCCACTTGGCCCTGAAACTGGCTATCTGGTCCAACAGGGAAATGATTTCACCTGACGTGAAAAAGAAACTCGGCGTACTGGTGAAGAAGTATTTGTGAATGACTATTTTCCCCTTCCCCCGACGTCGGGTGTAACCTTTTCCGCATCGAAAGCGTATAAGGAGGTGGTTTTGGTTCAACGGGAACCAACGTGTCAAACCCGACGGACAGAGAGGAGATTTTGAGATGAAGAAACGAGCGATTTTAGCGGTTGTTGCGGTTGTTATGGGGAGTTCCCCGGCCTTGGCCGGACCTCCGGTCAAGAGCCGAATTCCGGATACTGCCAAGTGGGCTGTGCACTTCGACGTCGAGGCGATTACCAACTCGGCCGTTGCC
>JAUVIQ010000074.1 GCA_030592655.1 Planctomycetales bacterium
AACAGGACGTAAAAAGGTCAACCGCCGGAGCGACAGCGCTGATCGAGGCGCTGCGGATACCGCACTGGACGAAGAACATCTTTGTCCTGGCGGCATTGCCTTTCAGCGGTAAATGGACCGATTGGGCAATGGCGGCGGGGGCGTTTGCGTCCTTTTGCCTGCTGAGCAGCGCGATTTACCTGATAAACGACATCGCCGACCGTCGCAGCGACCGTACACACCCGGTCAAGAAGGACAGGCCTGTCGCATCGGGGCGATTGTCGCCGGTAGCGGCAGCCATCGCGGCGGTGGTCCTGCTGGCGGGGGGGGCGGGAATCGTCACGCACCTTTGCCGCACATTATATCAACCCGAAATGCCCCTGGCGGGAATGGGGCTTGGGGTCTGGGCCGGCGCGTACGTGCTGATTAACCTCGCCTATAACCTTGGTCTGAAGGGCAGGCCTATACTCGACGTTATTATCGTGGCGATGGGGTTCGTACTCCGCGCCATGGCCGGAGCGGCCGCCATAGCCGTGATCATCAGTCCCTGGCTGGTGGTCTGCACGTTCATGTTGTGTCTGTTCATCGCACTGGCCAAGCGACGCAACGAGATTATCGCCCTGGGAGAATCGGCTGGAGATACCCGCCGGGTCCACGGATTTTACACCCCGGCCAATCTCGACCATATGCTGTCCGTTTCGGCTGGTCTGGCGATTCTGACTTACAGTCTGTACTGCCTGGCGCCGGCTACGGTTGAGCGTATCGGTTCGTCGCATCTTATCTGGACTATTCCGCTGGTGGTTTATGGTATGTTCCGTTACTACTGCCTGACGTTGTCGGCTGGCGGTGGCGATCCGGTGCGAGTGCTACTTCGGGATAAGGTTCTCTGGCTGGTCGGAGCGGTGTGGCTTGGGTGCGTGATTGTGGTTCTGCGATGGGGCGCCGGTGATGCGGTGCGCGGGCTGTTGTTGCGGTGAGTCTGCTTAGGGAATATTGAATATTGAACAGAGAATGTCGAATTTTGAAGTAAAAAGAAGAAAAGGAAGGATAGCGGGATTACGGGGATTATTGGATTACAGGGATTTGGGGTTTGCTAAAAGAAACAAAAGAAAAAGATGAGGCAGACAGCGTAACAGGGAGCGTAATATTTTTTCTGGGCATGGGTCTCTCTTTCTTTTTTCTGTTACTTCGAAATTCGACATTCTCTGTTCAATATTCAATATTCATTTTTTATCTGTTTCTCACCGGGGCGTTTTGGTCATTTCTTCACAGACTTTTTCGGCTCGCTGGTCGGCCAGACCCACCCGTAGTGCGCGCCTACCAAATCGAACAGCAGCACGTCTTCGCCGGCCACCAGGGCCAGGTAGCAGCCGTGGTAGTGGAAATGCAGGCCGCCAAAGACCCCATGCCCGTGTTCGGCCCAGGCGCTGCGGCGAACGGCCAGGAGCTTCTCGCCCTCCTTGATCGTTTCCACCACCCATTCGTGGCGGGTGCGTATGGCGATCAGGCGACCTTTCGGACTGACCGCAGCATTCCAACCGGTTTGCATGGGCCGCTCTGTCAGGATGCGCCCGCTCGGCAGGACGATGTGGCGGAGGTACGGCTTCCCCTCTGGCCCGATCTGAGCAATCACCACGACCCGTGCGGTACCTGCCGGGCTGGACAGGATACGACCATCAATCGTCGCGACAAGCCCGCCGTCGGCAATCCGCAGCACCTCGGTAGTCTGGCCTTTCCCGACCGGTCGGAGCACGAATCGCCGATCGCCCGTAAGCAGAAAGTTGACACGGCGGATCGGTTTCGACCATGCCAACTCACCGCTGCGCAGGTTCACAACCTCGACCCGGCCCGGCCTGACGACAATTGTCGGCCGCGGCCCCCGGTATGCGGCGGCCTTGTATGCCATCACTGGAGAAGGGGGAGTGTGGAGGACGAGATATTCGGTCTTCGGCCCGAACACAAGCCGACCCAGTGCCCGCTTTATAGACCGGCGGAAAACCTCTCGCCCTTTAGGGATGTCCCAGACACGCAGGACATGGTCGGCGTCCTGCCAGGCCATCAGCCGGCCTGAGTCGCTGAAGGTGCGCACGGCGTTAGGCGGAAAGCCCTCGGGAAGCCGCCCTATGAGTTGGCCGAGGGGCAAGCGCCACACCGTCCCGTCGGTCCGGATGAACTGACCGGCGCCGCCGAACTCGGCCACCACCAGCCGCCCGCGCTTAAGGCAAAATATCTCCCGGGCGGTGTCATGCGAGTCGAACTCGAAGACCCGTGCGCATCGCCCGTCTTCTTCGATGAGCAGCCGTCCCGCCCATTCGGCGACCTTGCCCCGGCCCGTGGTCTTCCATACGGTCCGGCCGGTCCGCGCGTTGATTACCTGGACATCCCGGCCGATCTGAATGGCAACGAGCTCCCCAATGAAACCCAGGACATTGACCACTCCCTTCCGGCTCGTCAGGTGTCGAACGTGCAAGGACCTGGCGGCGGAAAAGGACACCTCATAGGCACACCCGCCGACCAGACAGGCCGTAAGGGTAACCATTACCAGCCCACAGGCAGCCCGGCTCATTCTCTGTAACTTTGTCCTGTTAATAGTTCGTAATCGCATGAAAGGCTGCCCCCTATTTTTTGGTCATTTCTTCATAAACTTTTCCTGCTTCGCGGATCAGCGACGTTCGCCATGTCTCAAGTTGCTCCGGTGATACCGCCGTCGCGCGCATCAGCCGGGCGTCGTATCTCGGCGGCTTGGCGTCGGTGGTAATGCGAATTTCCGTCAGTACCTTCTCCAGCGGCGAGGCGTCTTTGGATTTCTTTTTCGCTTTTCTGACGAGCGCTTCGCATCGGCAGGCGAGGTCGTAGTCCGCGACGCTCTGGCGGAACTTCAACAATCCCAGCGTAGGCTCGAAGTTACCTTTGCGTGCGGGCAGCAGCAGGCTTTGCGGGCGGAACAAAAACGCGTTGAACAGGGGCCTGTAATCGAATATTCTGCCGATGTATGCCCCGTCAGCGCCGATGCCCCAACAGTAGAAACCGCCGGTGTACACGTCGGGGTAGCGCATTCGAATCGCGAAGATTTTTCCCCTGCCTATTTTTTTGAAAGTTTCACCGATACCGCCCAGGTCTTTGTGGTTCGGTGTGCAGATGAGCGTCTTCAGCGCCGAGAACAGTTGTGCCCGTTTTCCCGTTTCCATAGCGCTGAGGCACGATGCCGGCGTGCTGATTGCCGGATCGCCCCCCTTGGCCCGGCGCACCGCCGAAGCCCTCTTGGCAACTTCCGAGAGCGTTTTGTCATCCCGTCCGTGCCCGCAGTACAGCGAGTAATCGGTCAGTTTGTTTTTTCCCGCGATGTCATTGCACATCCTGACCGTGTCACGGGTCTTGTTGACGTAGCGTGCGGTTCCGGGCTGGACCCGATGGAAACGCAACATCCTGTGAACGTTGCTGAGATTGACGAGCATCCTGCCGGGGCGATCCGGGCGCGGATATTTCTGAAGGTTATTAATCATCGGAGTCGGTTGGAGTTTGAGAGTGCGCGACATTATCGGGCCGCTGACCATCGTGGCATTGATGCCTGCGTCGTACAGGCGGGTAAGTATGTCCTTAGTCGCCCTGTTCCGATGCTGGACGGGCAGGATATGTGCCAGCGAGTAATACGCCTCCAGGCAGTCGCCGGTGCTCATAACGGCGAAAGTCCGCTCCCGTTCGGGTCGCCCCATGCCTATATTGACGACCTCGAGTTCGACCGGAACCCGCGTCTCGGCCCGGTCGAGCGTAATGCGGACAGTTCCTTTATAGACGCCTGTTCGTGTTCGCCCGGCGACTTTAGCGTGCAGGATAAACCAATATACGCCGCCGGCGCTTACGTTACGGAAGTTCCGTACCGGGAGGAACGGTTGATAATGCACGCAGGCGTTTTTGACAACCGGCATCGTATTGAGGGCGTAGAGTTCCCATCCGCTCTGCGGGATGACGGGTTTCCCGGAATCACGCAGGGTGTCGATGCTGATGTTGAGCATTTTACCGTCCTTACACGGTACTACCGCCAGAGCCGCTGTCGTCATAGAACCGGCGGCAACTGTCAGTTTGAGAACACCGGCGCGATGTTCGGCTGCGGGAACATGGTCGCGGTTGAACCAATCTTTGCCGGGCGTGGCAAAGACGATGCATCCGCCCCCGGTCTCTTTCGGCGTCGGCGCTACGTTGCAGCGGAGGTGGTGTTGGGTGGCCAGAACGAATTGCCTGCGGTAACGCAGGAGGTCCTGCTCCAGTTGTTTGACGTAAGCGCCGGCGGCGTTGCGGGCTTTTCGGGGCGCTATGATTACCGCCGCCAATTGGCAATTGAGCAGTTCGAGCCGGTTTTTATCGGCCTTCAGCGAGCATTCAACACCGGAGACAACAGCCGGGACGAAGGACTTGCCGAACCATTGAGTCGTCCATGGCTGGTCTTTCCCGCGCAGCAACCCGTCGGGCGAAAGCATCTGCTTCGGCGAAAACCGACGACGAAGGACAGACTTTCGGTTCATTTTGACTGCGTACTCTGCCGGCGAAGAAAAATTACGAGCGTAATGCGTCATCCACACCCATGCCGTAGATTGCCCCTCACTGCGCAAAGTAACAGTCTCCCGTTGCTTGTAACTTAGCCTGCGCCCGGAAAAATCGCCCAGAAGCGGATCGGGGTAACGATTAGCATAGGAGAATATCTCGTTGCTCCCGCTCCACGCGATGGAAGTACCCTCGGTACCGGCCGGTTCAAAACCTGGCCAGAGCACCTGATTCGGCGGACCGAAGTCGAGCAATATCGCTCCGGTCGGCGGGTCGGCGGGAGCAACCAGTCGGACGTTATCGACAACGACCGGATGCTTACCCGTATTGTGCAACTCGATAACGAGCGGTTTTTCAGGCCAGGCGCCGCGATACGTCCGAGACACCAGTCCCAGAGGTACAGCGAGCGTGTCTTTCCCCGGTGAGACATATCCCCGACGTGAAAGGGTTTTTCCGAACGACACATTGAGCGAAGCCATTACAGGCTGGACCTCGAATGTGTCGATCTTCAACCATCCTACTTTATCTATTGCCCCTGCGGGAACCTGAATCGTAACTTTTGCACCGGGCGACAATTGCAATGCCCCTGCGCCTTCGGTAACGGCGTCGGCGCCCTTCTCTGGCGAGACTTTCCCGGAGGTTTTCAGGCTTTCGGGTTTCTCGAACCCTTCGAGCAGCACCTCACCGGCATGGGCCGATACAGAGACCGAAACCGTCAGGAAAACCACCAAAAGGGAAATCAGCACGTTCGGAGAGGATGTCTTTCCGATATCCATTATCACACCTCGCATTTAGCGTTCCACGTAGTGGTACGTAGTGCGTCACGTAGTGATGCTACGCATAGCATCACTACGTGACGCACAATCACCACACTATTCTTTTAACCCCGCAGATCAAATAAATGTTCCGCTGATTTCGTAAACGGTTACATCACGGCAAAATTCGCACTGGTTCTCGGTATGACATTAAAATACCACGAAAAAGATTAAGGCTCAAGGGGCGCGTTTGTCGTATAATAATGCAGGAGAATGACATGGTATCTACATGGAAGAGGCTGATCCCGGTATCTGTTGTTGCGATTGCGTTATGTCCTGTCCTTCTTTGCGCCCAGTCTCGAAGTCGATACAAATGGAAAACGCCGGGTGTCGGCGGTATCAGTACGATAGGGGGGGATTTTTCGACTTATTCTTCCGGTATTGGCGGGCTGAGGAGGCCTGGCGCTGGCGCGCCGACAGGTATATTGAAAAGTTCCCTTGTGAGTAATTACAATCTCCGCCGCGGTGGCGCTGCCAAGGCAGGCGTTCTCGGAACCGCTCTTCCTAAACCCTCCGGTAGTTTAAAGGGTCAGTCCTACGGCAGCACAAAGATTAAACTGACCACGCCGCTGGAGACGGGTTTGCCCAAAACGACAGTGGACATAAAGCGCGTTACCACGACCTCCGGCGCACGGTCTGATCTTTTGACCAAAACCCGACAACCCACAACTTCGAGTACGACAAAGCCAAAAAAGACCAAACTGATTTCCTCATTTGTACCGTCCGAACCAAGCCGGTATCAAAAATACATGAAACAGGGCGACCAGGCCTTTCGGGCGGAGCGATTCATCGAATCGGCTGAAACCTTCGATATTGCAATCGCTATGGGACGGTATTTACCGGAAAGCCACCTCAGTCTGGTCCACTCATATTTCGCCCTGGGACGTTACTACTCGGCTGCATATCACCTGCGTCGGACCTTGAAGTATTTTCCTGATCTGCCCATGGTGTCTCTGCGCGTTCGCATGTTCTATGGTCAGCCTGAAACATTCGTCGCCCACGTGGATAAATTACGCCAGGAGATCAGGAAATCCCCTGAAGCGGACCTGCTTTTACTGTTTGGGTACGTTCGTTATTTCGACGGCGCCGAAGCCGATGCCGCAAAGGTGCTCCGACGCGCCTGGACCGCCGGAAAAGACAATCAGGCGACGACCAAAGCAATTGAAATTTTCTGGTCCGGTATGGTTGCTGCCGGTAAGGTAGAGGGTTCTTTGGGAGGAACCACAACACAACCGTCCCGTTCCGCCCCGGTCGGTCGGGACAAACCGGCAGGTAAGTATTTGGTTTCGCCGTTTCCGGCGACTCGTCAACCAACTACCGCCCCCGCCGTTAAAAATGCGAAAAAACGTACAGAAAACAAGAAATCCCCGGAAAAAAGGCAGGATAAAAAATAACCTGTAAAAAAAACCGAAGCGATTCTCTTCCATATCACCGGGATAAGGTTTTCCGAAAGTCGGGCGAGAAAAAAGAACGCCCCTGAAACATACCGGTGCGCTCTGCGTTACACTATTAAAGGTGATTTACCGGCAGTCCGATAAGTCTAACTGCATCAAGGGTATAGGTGTATTTACAGTGTCCGGACATGGGTAACGATTCTTCAAAATCAGAACACGATAAACTGCACAGTAGGTTCCTCGCCTGGTGCGCCGGCGTGGCGATTCGCCACCGCCTGGTATTTAACCTCGTGGTTCATAATATCCTGTTCGCCTTGGCGCTGCTGCTGGCGTATCTGGTCTGGTTTGAGGCTGCCTACCGACAAGCGGACCTGAGCAACTGGTTCGTAAGACTGTATCTGATGCAGCTGCCTTTCGTTCTGATCGCCAAGTCCTTGATCTTCCATTGGTTGAAACTGTTTAGAGGATGGTGGCGGTATGCGGGTATCCGCGATGTGGTTAGCATTCTAATTGCCAGTTGGTTGTTCCTGCTGGTGGCCTATGTAACGGTCGGTGTATTCTTTTGGCTTCCCAAACAATTGGGTAAGGAGCCTATCCTCACGACTTACAGTCAGGGTGTGATGTTATTGGATTTTCTGGCGACGGTGTTTCTGGTGTGCACTGCCAGGCTGGGAGTAAGGTTCTATCGCGAGGAGTTGCGACCGGCTTCAGCCGATGGTGTCCAGCGAGTCCTTATCGTCGGGGCGGGCAATGCAGCCGAATCGTTGCTGCGGGAAATTCACCGAATGAGGGCCGAGCGTTACCGTGTAGTCGGACTGGTCGATGACGACCCCGCAAAAAAAGGTATTTTCATCCACGGCGTGCCTGTTCGCGGAACTGTTGCTGACATAAAACAAATCTGCGAGGAAGAAGAGAACATAGACGAGATTCTCATCACCGTTCCCTCGGCCACCCAGAAAGAGTTGCGGCGGATTATCAAGGTCTGCCAGGGAACGAAACTGAAATTCCAGACCCTCCCGTCAATGGATGCGCTGATTGACGGGCGTTTCATCGTCAGCCAGTTCCGCAAAGTCCAAATCGACGACCTGCTCGGACGAGAGCCCGTCAAACTGGACACCGAGGCGGTGGCTGCCTTTATCAACGGACGCAAAGTCCTCGTTACCGGAGCCGGCGGAAGCATCGGATCGGAAATGTGCCGGCAAATCTGCCTGTACGCACCATCTAAATTAATCCTCCTGGAGCAGACCGAAAACGTCATCTTCGACATCGGAAGCGAACTTCGGCGTGATTTCCCCGACATCAATATCGCCTCGATTATCTGCGACATCTATGACCGCCGGCGCGTAATGGGCGTATTCGAAGCCGAAAAACCCGACGTCGTCGTCCACGCTGCCGCTCACAAACATGTCCCGCTGATGGAAACCAACCCGTGCGAAGCCATAAAGAACAACATCTTCGGGACCAAAACGTCGCCGATGCCGCCTGTGAATTCGACGTGAAGGAATTCGTCCAGATATCGACCGACAAAGCCGTCAACCCGTCCTCGATAATGGGCGCATCCAAACGAGTAGCCGAGATTTACACCCAATCGCTCAACGGGCGGCAAGGATGCCCCACGCAGTTCAAGTCGGTTCGTTTCGGGAACGTGTTAGGCTCATCCGGATCGGTCGTTCCGACTTTCGAACGCCAGATCCGCCGAGGCGGGCCTGTTACAGTAACGCACCCGGAAATGACGCGGTACTTTATGACCATACCCGAAGCCTCTCAACTGGTCCTCCAGGCCGCCGCTACCGGGTCCGGCGGGGAGATTTTCCTGCTCGATATGGGCGAACCGGTAAAGATAGTTGATCTCGCCCACGATATGATAACGCTCAGCGGAATGAAAGTCGGCGAGGACATCGACATTACCTTCTCCGGTATCAGGCCCGGCGAAAAACTCTTCGAGGAACTAAGCACTGTCGGCGAGGACATCGCGCCGACCGTCCACCCGAAAGTTAAAATCTGGAAGCACCGCGTCGTCGATTGGGAATTGATCCAGAAGGTTCTGGAAGAACTCCAAACGCTGACAAACTGTTCCGACCGGGGTAAAATTATCGCGGTAATAACACGACTCGTACCAGAATACGACCCACAAAATCCACCATCAGTGAAAGCCGACGGATTGCAATCCGTCGGTTCTGTAAAACAATAAAATACATAAGGATTATCAGTGAGCGAAAAACCCATCCCACTCTCCAGCCCCGATATTACCGATTCCGAGCGTCAGGCTGTGGCGGATGTCCTCGGTTCCGACCGTTTGAGCATCGGTCCGCACACCGAGGCGTTCGAGGACGCCGTAGCCAAAAGGGCAGGCAGGAAATACGGCGTCGCCGTCAACTCCGGTACCAGCGCTCTGCACCTGTGCGTAAAGGCGCTTGGAATCGAAGAAAACGATGAAGTAATCACAACGCCGTTTTCGTTTGTCGCTACGACAAACTGCCTGCTCTTCGAACGGGCCAAACCCGTCTTTGTCGATATCGACCCGGAAAGTTACAACGCCGACCCCACCGCAATCGAAGCCGCCATTACGCCGAAAACAAAGGCTATTCTACCCGTAGAGGTCTTCGGTAATATGGCTTGTTTCGACGAGTACGAGCGAATCGCCAGGAAACACAACCTGCTGATGATTGAGGATTCCTGCGAGGCGCTCGGCGGGGTTCTGGGCGACAGACCTGCGGGAAATTTCGGTAATTGCGGTACGTTCGCGTTCTATCCCAACAAGCAGATTACCACCGGCGAAGGCGGAATGATCGTTACCGATAACGAGGAAATGCGGGATTTGTGTGTCTCAATGCGTAACCAGGGAAGAGCGACCGAGGCATGGCTTTCACATGCCAGGTTGGGATATAACTATCGAATGAGCGAAATCACCGCTGCGCTCGGCGAAGCGCAGATGCGGCGACTTGACGAAATCCTCGATAAACGCCGACGGGTAGCCGAAATGTACAACAATGCCCTTTCCGATGTCGAGGGAATCCACCTGCCACCGATGGCCGAACGCGAAAACGCCAGTTGGTTCGTCTATGTCATTCGTCTTGCCGATGGGTTCACGCAATCCGACCGCGACGCGATTATCGAAAAACTCCGAACAGCCGGTGTCGGATGCAGTAATTATTTCGTACCTATCCACGCCCAGCCGTATATCATGGAGATGTTGGGCACGAAAGTTGGCGATTTTCCTATAACCGAGCGTCTCGCCGCTCGGACCATCGCCCTGCCGTTTTTCGCAAATCTTACGGAAGGGCAAGTCGCCCGCGTCAAAACTGAACTGATAAACGCATTGCCGAGCAGAGGCTGATACCATGGCGGCTGGAGCAGTTGCGAAATTCGAAGAGTCCTTCGCCCAATGGCTGGGAGTGAAGCGTGCCTTCGCTTTCTGGAAAGGCCGGGTGGCGATGTATGCAATCCTGCGCGCTTTGGGCGTGGGTGAAGATGACGAAGTTATCCTTCCGGGCTATACCTGCGTGATGGACGTTAACCCCATCAAATATCTCGGCGCAACCCCCGTGTACGTGGATATCGAACCAATCACATACAACATGGACGTCGGGTTGCTGGAAGAAAAGATTACCCCGAAGACAAAGGTTATCGTTGCCCAGCACACCTATGGCTACCCGTGCGAGATGGATGCCATAATGGATATCGCCGGAAAGCATGGCATCCCGGTCGTCGAAGATTGCTGCCTGGCGTTGGGCTCGAAATACAAGGGCAAACTGTGCGGGACCTTCGGTGTGGCGGCGTACTGGTCATTTCAGTGGAACAAGCCCTTCACCACCGGCATCGGTGGGATGGCCACCGCGAACGACCGTGAACTGGCCGAAAAGATTGAGGCTTTTTACAGGGAAGAACTCGTCAAGCCGCCGCCGAAGGCTTCGTTGATGCTCGCGATTCAGCGGATAGTTTACAGGTTGTTTATCTTTCCCCGCACTACGGCCCTGGCGACCAGCATGTTCCGCTGGTTGACGAAAAAGGGCGTCGTTGTCGGTTCGTCAACGACGTGCGAGTTTGAGCCGGTGATGGCGGATGACTTTTTCATGGGCATCAGCGCCGGTCAGGCGCGGGCGGGTCTGCGTCAGATAAAGAAAATCGAACGGAATGTCGAACACCGCAGAAAAATGCGGGGCCTTTACGAAGACATCCTCACCGAAGCCGGATGGAACGTTCCGGAGATACCTGATTACATGGACCCGGTTCTGGTTCGCTATCCGGTCCGCGTAGCCGACAAAGAACGGGCAATCGCCGAAGCGCCAAGTAAGTTCATTGAGTTAGGCACGTGGTTCGAATGCCCGCTGCACCCTATTGAGACGCCGATGCACTTGTACGGCTATCACGAGGGCATGTGCCCGGTGTCCGAGCGAGCCTGTCGGGAAGTGGTCAACCTGCCGACCCATCCGCGTGCGAATGAGTCCACAGCCAAGCGAAGCGTGGAGTTCGTTTCCGAAATAGGGCAAGCAAGTGGATAAGTGGAGTCATTTTCATTAAGGAGTCCGGAAGTGGATAACGGCGGAGATAACGGCGAGCATGGAAAAACCCGCACTTATGCCGCGGGCAAGTCTGTCTCAAGTTGCATGGATTCTTCAGATATATGTGCCTCTTGTATTCTTCCCCTGTCTATTCCCGGTCTGGGTTTCGACCAGGAAGGCGTATGTGACATTTGCAATGCACAAAGCCGTATAAGCGAAACCTCTGGAAAGTCTCGCAATGATATCGAAGAAATACTTCAGAGGGTGCGAGAGAAGGGTAAAGGTCGGCAATATGACTGCCTTGTCGGTCTCAGTGGCGGACGAGACAGTTCGTACCTCTTGTATCTGTTGGTTCGAAAACATGGGTTAAGATGCTTGGCTGTGTATTACCGCACACCTTTCACGGACGACGTGATCGAGGAAAACGTTCAAAGAATCGTCAGTAGGCTTAACGTACCTATGGTCAGGATAGACGCTTTACGAGAGTATCACCAAAAGATTGCCAGAAGGATCCTGCTTCTGTGGAAGAAAAAACCGCTTCCCGAGCTTACTAACCTCTTGTGTGCCCCGTGCAAGTACATAAACAGAGAGGTCTTTAAAATCGCGCGTAAAAATGACATCAAATCAATCGTTTACGGAGGCAATAGTTTTGAAGTATTTCAACTTGGTTCGGCTTTTACTGCTACGAAAACTCGGAAGCCCAGACACTCTTTTGTGTCCCAGGCCGTGAAGTCACTATCGATAATGAAACGAAGCGTTTCGTTGCTGGCTAAGTGCCCCAGTCTCATCAGGCTCATCCCGGTTGGTTTTAAGGCTTCTATATTGTATATCAACCCTCATACACCATACCTGCGAATGCGTTATGCTGATATTCTGCGGGTTGACTACTTCTTTCATGAAGAGTATGACGAAGCCGAATGCGTTGATGTAATAACCTCTAAGCTTGGGTGGCAGCTCCCCCCCGGCTGCAATTCGTATTGGCGTGCTGATTGCTCTATGGCCGAATTGAAAAACTCCATGTTTCGCCAGATGATAGGTGCGTCATACATGGAGACTTACCTGAGTAATATGGTTCGGTCCGGCGACATCACTAGAGCGTTTTACATAAATCATGTCGTATATCCGCAGTGGGTAAACCAGCCGAGGAGATCGGTGGTATCGACTCGATCAAGTGCGATTCGGATGGCCTCGACGAGGCCATCGAAGCTGCGGGCAG
>JAUVIQ010000045.1 GCA_030592655.1 Planctomycetales bacterium
GTCTGCAATACTGGGATGGATCGGAATGGCAGGATTCCTCGTCAGGCACGAATCTCCCGCAGGCGATCCGCATCAGTCTGGGGACCAAACCGCTCGCCGAAGACACCGCCGTTGAGGATTACCCCTTCGAGACAGTCTGTCGCGTTGTAACCATCCCAGCCGGGACGAATCAGGCCCAAAACGACCGCGGAGGACGAAGATGAACCGTGGAACGGTCATAGTGATGGTGTTGGTGATAGTGGCGATGCTCTCGCTGGCGGCGGTCGGACAAATGCTGATCGTTCAAAGCGAGACGGGTGCAGCCGAAGCGTCCCGGGACGGACACCAGGCACGCGCAACGGCAATGAGCGGTCTCTACCGCGCAATGGCGCTTCTGGAAGCCTACCCGAATAACTACCAGGCTCGCACCGACAGCCCCGAAATCTTCAAGGAACAACTCGTTACCGGCGATACCGAGACCGGCTGGCACTTCACCGTCTTCACCGGCGACACCTCCGATAAGTCAGGCGCATCCGTTCGCTACGGTGTCGAAGACGAGGCAGGGAAAATCAACATCAACACCGCCTCGCCGGAAACACTCTCGGCCCTGCCGGGAATGACCGACGAACTCGTCGATTGCCTGATAGACTATCGCGACCGCGACAAGGAAACCCGCCAGTCCGGCGCTGAGCAGGACTACTACGACGCCCTGCCGACGCCCTACCGCATCGCAAACGGCCCGCTGAGAACGCTGGAAGAACTGCTGCTGGTAAAAGGCTTCACCGGACCGGTCGTCTTCGGCGAAGACGCCAACCTCAACGGTCTGCTGGAGCCGAACGAGGACGATGCCGACGAGACCTTTCCGCCAGACGACGGCGACGGGCAACTCAATCGAGGCTTGAGACCTTTCGCCACCGTCATCAGTTATGAACCGAACATCGACAACGAAGGCGCCGAGCGAATTAATATCAACAGGGAAAAACCGGACAGCCTGGTCGAGAAACTCAAAGAAGCCGGTTTCGGCGAGAATATCGTGAATTTTCTCAAGGCCGCTCGCAATGCCAATGTGAAATTCACCGATCCGTCACAGTTGCTCGGGATGAAACTGGAAGTTGAAGATAACGGCGACTCTCGTCCGCGCAGGGGGCGACGACGACCCGCCGGTAAAAAGACCACCATAAAAAGCGGTGTGGACGCCGACAACCTGCCGCTGGTAATGGACAAACTGACCATCGGCGGGCGTGGGCGTAAAGGTGAGAACCTTTTGTTCGGTCGGGTCAATATAAACAGTGCGCCGAAGGAAGTCCTCTCGGCCCTGCCGGGACTTGACGAAGACATCGCCCAGCAGATCGTGGATACCCGCGCCGGTCTGGATGAGCAGACCCGCTCCACGACGGCATGGATTTATACGCAGAACATTGTTTCGGATAAGGTGTTCAAGAAGGTATCTTCGCTGCTGACGGCGCGGAGTTACCAGTTTCGCGTCCGGTCGTTCGGGTATAGTCTGTCGTGTGGCCGATTCTGCACGCTGGAAGCAATAATTGACTCTGCCTTGGGAACGCCGAGAATAGTTTATCTGCGGGACCTGACGCACCTGGGCGTACCGATGAGGCCCAAAGGTATCGAATGATAGCAGATGTGAAATAATGCTTAAATTTATCAGGCGAAAACACGTTGCGATTGATTATGACCGGCGCGAGGTCAGGATGGTGGTGTTCAGATACGTCCGAGGCCGGCCTGTCATCGTCTCGCTGCACAGGGCGGAAATTCCCGAAGGCGCCGACTCAAGAGATGCGGTGTCGCTGGGCGGGTTCATCAAGACACTTGTGGCGGACCTCGGACTCGGTGGCGCTCGGGCGGTGATGTGCGTCGGGCGGTCCCAGGCCGTTCTTAAAAGCCTGATGCTTCCGACTGGTGTCTCTTCAGACGAACTGGCGTCGATGGTGCAGTACCAGGTCTCCCGCGAGCTTCCATTCGCCGCCGACGAGGCGGTGGTCGATTTCACCCGTGGCGTTCATTGGGACACCGCCGGAGCCGAGGCCGACGGCGAAGTTACCACCGTTCTTGCAGCGGCGGTTCGCATTCCGGTAATCGAGACTGCCGGGAGAATCTGCGACGAAGCGGATCTGAAACTCGAACGTCTCGGACTGAGGCCTTACGCCAATCTGCGCGCGGTGTATCGGTCGGTCAGATGCGAACCGGGCGAGAGGATTCTACTGGTCGATATCACCTCCGACGAGGCTGAAATCGACGTGATGTGCGACGAATCGCTGGAGTTTTCGCGCTCGGCGGCGGTTACATCGCCCGAAGACCAGGCCGGTCCGGACGTCCGCCGAATCGTCGCCGAAGTAACCCGCTCGCTTCAGAGTTTCCACGCGACCCAGCCAGGTACGGAAATAGACGCCGCTCTTGTAGCCGGCGCTACCGGACTGGAAAAAGACCTGGTCGCCGCTCTGTCCGAATCGCTGTCGGTGCGCTGCGAACTGCTCGACCCCGCCGGCGGGTTCGCCGTCCAAACGAGCGAGGAGGCGTCGAGCTTCGCCGCTGCGCTTGGTCTGGCGTCGGTCGATATTCGCCGGGAATCGCTTCCTTTCGATTTCGTCAATCCAAAGCGCCCCGCGCCGCCCAAAAACACCCGGCGGATCAAAGCCATCGCAGCCGCTGCTGTCATTGTCGTCCTGCTGGGTGCAGGCGCACTGGCCGGCTCATCCCACATCAATCGCCTGAAAACCGACGTCAACAAACTGACCGTAAAAAAGAAAAAACTCCTCAAGACCAACAAGTCCCTGAAACGCATCAGCAAGCGTGTCAAGGCAGTCGAGACATGGGCTGACGCCGACTACCGATGGCTGGGTCAGTTGGCGCACCTGTCCAACACGCTTCCTGAAGCGAAGGCCCTGTACCTTACCGGTCTGGACTGTTCGCCGGGCAAGGTGATGCTGACCGGGCGTGTCGCCGACAGCGAAACGGTCTCGCTATTCGCCGAGAAACTGATGGATATGACCGGATACGAGGTTCGCCCGAAGGGAACGTCGGCGGTAAGGGATAAGTTCGGTTATACCATGCAGTTCCGCCTGGAGGTGCTGATTTCGCCCGACGCCAGACCTGTCGTAACGACCAGCCGACCGGCGGAAACGGAGTCCGATAAATGAATCGACGGGAGAAAATCCTCGTTGCCGTGGTCGGCTCGATACTGGGCGTGGTGATGCTTTACGGAGTGATAAACCGCATGGTGCTGTCGCGCGGGCGGAAACTGTCGGCGCAGGCGCGATCTATCGGAGAATCCGTCAAAAAACTGGAAGCCGAGAACATACGGCTTGTCCAATACCGAGGTCTTTTCGCCGACTTCCGCGATCGCTCGTTCGCCGATAACCCTCCCCGCGCCAGTGTACTGGCCGACACCGCAATCAAACAACTGGCCAAACAGGCGGGGCTCGGACAAACCGATTACACCGTCGGCAGTTTCAGCGACTCGCGGAAGGCAAACGCCTATCGCGAACTGCTCTGCACGATTACAGGAACCACCTCGCTGGAACGGATCAGCAATTTCCTATACCTGCTCGGTCGGGACCGGCATCTCCACCGCGTTACCCACCTTTCGCTCAAACGCCGCCAGGAAGGGCCGAGGCGAACAAAAGTATCCTTTTCGCTGCGATATTCGACGTTGGTGTTCGACGAAAACGTCCCGGCATCCGTCCCGCCAAGACCGACTGCGACCCGTCCGTCTGAAGCGGTCGGACTGAACACGCCGGAGCGGGAAATCTATAATGTAATCGCCTCCCGAAATATATTCAGGCCTTACGTGCGTCGTCCCGACCGGCACAGACCCGATCCTCAACCCCAAACGCAGCCGGACATTGAGCCGGCGCTGCCGACGCCGCAGTCCGAGCGGCTCGTTGTAACGGGGCTGCCCGCCATCAACGGGAAGCAGGAGGTGCACGTTGCGATACGAGGCCAGGACATAAAAAAGGTATTAAGAGTGGGCGACTCTCTGTCAATCGGTAAAATCGTGATGGTCGATTATCGTCTAATGCCGATGCCGGGAAAACCACGCTTGATTTCTCAGAGCAGAGTGATTCTAAAAGCGGGAAAGAACTACTGGGCAGTCGAACGGGGACAAAGACTCGACCAGCGGCGGATACTCCGCCCGGAAGAATTACCGGAAAAACTCAGAACACCACCGGCTTCAACCCAGCCGACAACAATGCTCAATACGGTAGAAATAACGGAAACCGAAAAACCTCTTAAATGATCAGGGAGTTAATTATGTTCGTGCAACAAAGGATTGAAGCGGCGTTAGTAGTTACTTTGGTGTTGTTGCTTGCCTCGGCGGCTGTCGGTGAAACGACCACCGCCCCGGCAGACACAACCAAACCCGAAGCCGCAATCAAGCCGGCGCTAAAAACCGCCCCGCCAAGTGTCAAACCGACACAGGTCGAACCAGCCAACATCCGCTTTCAGTTCGAGGGTGAAACTTATCGCGACGTCGTGCGATTCATCTCACGAGCAGCCGGAAAACCGATCCTCGGAGACCTGAAAGCGATTGAAGGGACGCTGACCTACTTCGACGCCAAGCCGTACACATATTCCGAAGCAATCGGCATCGTCAATCAGTTCCTGCAACTTCGGGGCTTCACCCTTATGGAGACGAACAGGTATCTCAAACTTGTCCCCCTTAAGGAAGTCGCCCGCCAGGGCGACCTTCCGGTCGTTCACGCCGGCGGCGACACCGAACCACGCCGAAGAGGCGACCAGATCGTAACGACGATAATCCCGCTGCATTACATAGACGCTGCCGACATTATCGACGTAATCAAGCCGATGGTCCATTCCTTCGGAACGGTCAGCACCATGGGAAAAGGAAAGGGAAAGGGAAAAGGCGTCATCATTACCGATTGTATCGGAAACATCCGCCGGATTCAGAGGCTGCTGTCGGCAATCGACAAAGGTTCGCTGGCAGAGCAGCAATTGAAATACTATCGCCTCAAGACGGCGCCTGCGTCGGATGTAGCCAATCTGATTAAGCAATTGTTCGCGGCGCCGAAAAAACCGACCGGTACACAGCGTCGTTTCGTCTGGAGCCGGGAACGCCGGCGGCTTGTTCCAACCCCACAGCCCGCTGCCGAAGCGCCCGACACTCCCGTAACCGTCGTTGCCGACGCCCGCTCCAACACCGTTATCGTGATCTGCTCGCCTTACAAGCAGGCCATAATCGCCGAGTTAATCGCCCGCGTGGACGTCGCCAAGCCGGAAGATGCCGAAACAAGCATCATTCGCGTCGTCAAACTGAAAAACGCCAAGGCAGCCGACCTGGCCAGGACGATTCTAGCAACGGTCGGAACGAAGATAATTACCACAACGCATCCCAAGACCAAAAAAACAATGACACAGAAAGTGCCTCTGGCACAGGTAATGGCGGACGTCGCCACCAATCGCCTGGTCATCTCGGCAGCGCCTGACGTGATGAAGAAAATTGACGGGATAATCACCGAGATAGACTCCGATGCCGTCCATGCCGGCACCGTCCGCATCTTCGCCCTCAAGCACGCCAGGGCAGAACAGATCGCGCCGACGCTCCAGCGGATTTTCGGTCCGAAACAGGGACGGGGCAGACCCGCCAAACCGACGACATTCCCGATCACCATCGTCGCCGATAAGCGAACAAACAGCCTTATCGTCAGCGCCATTGCCGACGATTTCGCAAAGGTTGAACGGATGCTGGCGAGCCTCGATGTCAAACCGGCCGACGAGGCCAAGATACAGATAAGGTCTTATGCCCTGACCAAAGCCAATGCCAAGGAAGCGGCCAGGTCGCTTTCGCGACTCTTTGCCGCGCATAAAGGCCCAAAAACCGAACCGCAGCCCCGGTTCGAGGCGGAATCAAAGTCCAATCAACTGATCGTCGCCGCCACCGCCGAGCAGTTTGAAACAATCGGCAAACTCATCAAGCAGATGCAGACCGTTACCAAAATGACGCTGCAGATGCGGATTTTCCGACTCAAGCACGCAAGGGCGGAAGAAATAGCCCAGGTGCTGGAAAAGATCCTTCAGCCCAAAAAAGAACAGATACGCGACTGGTGGGGTAACGTGGTCGGTCAGCCAGGTGAAAGCAAGGTCCGCATAGCCACCCAGAAGAAAGCCAACGCGGTAATTATCCAGGGTTCTCCGGAGGTAATCGCCTTCGCCGAGCAGATAATCAAGCAGTTCGACACCGAGACTGTCTCTGATGTCGTCATCGAGATCGTACCGCTGGTCAAGGCCGAGGCTGTCTCTCTGGCTAAAACCGTCAACCAGGCCTTGGCCGAGGACGTCAAACAGGATGATCGCCCCTGGTGGGAGCAACCGCCAAAGCGGGACAAGCCCGTCGTTGAGCGTGCCGTCGTTATTCCGGAGTCTAATTCCAACTCCCTTCTCGTCCGCGGGCCTAAAGCCGAAGTCGCAAAGGCAGTAGCGTTGATAAAGCGTCTTGACGCCGGCGGCGCCGGTACAGGCACACAGGTGCGCGTCTTTGCGGTCAGGCACGCCGAGGTAGGCCGGATAAGCAAAACCATCGAGGTGCTGTTCAAGCAGATAGTCAGCCAGCAGCGCCGTCGCGGGCGGCAAAATCGCGACGCCCCTGCCCCGTCGTCGTTCAGTATCGCCGCCGATGAACGGACCAGCTCGCTTATCGTCTCGACAAGCCCCGCAAATTTCACGGTGGTCGAGGCGCTCCTGAAACAACTGGACGTGAAAGAAAACGTGGCGATGCGACAGATGCAGTACATCCCGCTGCTGCACGCCGACGCATTCGACCTGGCGAGGAAAATCGACGCGATGTTCGCCGACCGAAAGAGGGTCGATCAGCCTCTCATCGAGGCCGATATACAGGGAAACGGACTGACCATCGTCGCCAAAGAAGCCGACCTCCAAGCCATCGAGACCATCATCGCCAAGGCAGACGACGCCGCTAAAGAAAATTACATCCAGGTTCGCGTTTTCACGCTCTCGCCCGAAATCCAGGCAGAAAGAATGGCCGAAATCCTCAAAAATGTCTATGAGCAGGTCAGCGGAAACGAAGTGAAGATCACCGACAAGATTCCGACCAGCGGGACCGAAAGCGACTCGAAAGACCTTTTTATGCTCGAAACGCCCGCCGACCCCCCTGCAATCGGAAAGGTCGAACCGCCTGTGGTGAACAAAGTCGAACCGGCAACCAAACCGGCGACAACTCAACCTTCAGGTGCGACGACGAAAAAGCCGGCTGGGGATAAGACGAAAATTCCATCCAAACCCCCTGTCGTAATCGCTATAGACAAGGCATCCAACTCGCTGATAATTTCGGCATCGCGGGCGGAACTGGAAAACATCGACATGCTGATCTGGCGGTTGACGCTCTACGAATCGACCGACGAGACGAAGATGAAGGTATTCAAAATCAAGAACGCCGATCCGACCTTCATCGCCAAAACACTCAACGCGCTTATCAACCCGAAGTCGGCAGCCCGCGCGCGCCGTCCGGCTCCGAAGAAGGGCACGAAGCCGCCGCCGGCAATGGCGACCCCCATTAAACAGACCGTTACCATCGTCGCCGACGTGCGGACCCGGAGCATCATAGTCCGCGCAAAGCAAGCGGAAATCGACCTGATTGAAACGCTCATCAAGCAGTTGGACTCCGCTCCGGAAGTTATTTCGGTAGTCCGCGTCTTTCCCCTGAAGAACACCGATGCCGTCGAGGTCGCCGCCAATCTGCGCGAGATGTTCGGGCTGGTCGGCGGCGCGGTCAAAGGCGCCAAGGACCCCAAAACCAAAAAACTCATCCGGAGTATGCCGGAGATACGCAAAGGCGCCGCCTTCTCCCAGGCCGACGCCGGAGCCACAATCACCGCCAACAGGACGACCAACTCGGTAATCGTAGCGGCCCCTGCCGAAGCGATGGAACTTGCGGCAAGGTTGATTGAAGAACTCGACCAGGCCCCCGCTGCCGGCGCAACGGAAGTGAGGATGTTCAAGATTAAAAACGCCGACGTAACAGAAGTAGCCGAAACCATCAGTCGCCTCTTCGCCGGTAAGCGCGGCGCGGTACGGCGCCCCGGTCGCAGAGGACAAGCCGCCGATAAAGGCGTAATCGTAACGGCGAACGAACGTCGGCGGATAGTGATCGTATCGGCCCGCGCCGATGAGATGCCCCTGGTTGAAAAGGTGATAACCGAACTCGACGTCGTTGAAATCGCCCGCGCAACCGTCGTAAAAGTCTATCGCCTGGATCACACCGACGCCCGCTCGGTATCCAGGGCGCTGACGGCGACGCTGGCGAAGTCCGCCACAGGACAACCCGCCGCGGCGGGTATCAGGATCGCCGCCGACAGATCCGGTAACGCCATCATCGTCCGGGCCGGACAGGACCAGCACAAACGAATCGCCGAACTCATCACCGAACTCGACCAGGCGCCCCGGGCTGAACCGGCTTTCGTTACTATCAAACTGGAACGCGCCGACGCTGCCGACGTGGTTACTTCGCTGAGGCAAATGCTCCGGTCGTGGGGCAAAAGGCGAAACCAGGTCCGCCCAACCGTCGCGTTCGACCAGGCCACTAATACGCTGATGATCTCCGGGTTGAAGAAGGACATTGAAAAAATCACGGAAATGGTCAAGCGGATCGACAAAACAAGCCCGACCCGCCCCAATCTTCACCTGATCCAGTTGCAGAACGCCGATCCTGAGGACGTTCTCAAGGCCATTGAGCAGATATTCGGCGGCGGTAGCGTTAATGGTGCTGCGCCCGTACGTCGAAACCGACCGGGAACCGGTAACAGGAAGACGAACCCCCGCAAAGGTTCGTCGCCTCACGCGACTGCCCTTCCCGGTCAGCGGGCGCTTCTGGTAAGCGCTTCGGACGAGGACTGGGAGACTATCCGCAAGGTCATCGCCTCGCTCGACGAAGCCGCCGCAAAGGTCAAACGCCTGGTAAAGATATTCCCGCTGCACAACGCCGCCAACAGTCGAGTGGCAGCGGCGCTGAACAGGATGTATCGAGTATCCGCCAGGAGCGGTCGCCCCGAAGACGTCGTATCGGTCGTTCCGATGTCGGGAAGCAACGCCGTCGTCGTAACTGCCACAAAGGACAAGATGGACGAGGTCGCCTCGCTGATAAAACAACTGGACGACGCCAAAATCGCCGGAAAGATGCAATTTCAACTCTTCCGCCTGACCAACACGGGCGTATCGAGGATACTCCCTGTGCTGCGCCAGATGATCCGTCCGCTCCAGCAGGCCCGCCCGGGTCAACCAATCAATATATCCGCCGACCAGCGCGCCAACGCGATTATCGTTACCACGCACGCGCCCGTAATGGACGAGATCGAGCGGATCATTAATCTTCTCGACAAGGCCACGCCGTTCAAGACGGCGGAGGTGGCGATTTTCCCGTTGACCAACGCCAACGCCCCGGCCCTGGCGGCTGTGCTGATGGACATCCTCACCCCCGGAACGGCAAGGGTTCGCACACCCGAAGCCAGGGCGCTTCAGGAACAGGTCCGCCTGCTCCGTATGCGAAAGGGCAACGAGGCGCTTCCGCCGCTGGACCTGTCAAAACCTATCAAGATCAGTTCCGACCCCGCCCGAATGGGCCAGGACGGTTCCAACAGCCTGATCGTCTCTTCGACTCCGGAAAACGTCAAGGCGATGGGCGAGATTATCGCCCTGCTGGACACGATGCCGATAGCGGCAGGGGTCAAACTCAAGATGATTCATCTGACCAACTCCGACGCCATCAGCGTGATGACGCTTCTGCGAAGCATTTTCACCCAGGGTCCGCGTCTTGCGGGCAGGCCTGGAACACCGGTCGCCGGAAAGGCCAGACCTGAAACTCTTACCGGAAAGGCGCTGACAGGCGTGCTGAACATAACCGCCGACGCGCGGACAAATACGCTCATCCTGGCGGGAAGCGCCGAGACGCTGACCCTGGCGATGCTGATAGTCAAAGACCTCGACCGCAAACCTCCGAGCCGGTTCACGCAGGTCAAACTCTTCAAACTCGCCCACGCCGACGCGGCGCGTCTGGCCAGGCTTATTCGCGCGGTCTTCGCCGAGAGTCCTTCGGGCGTCCCCGGCGTAGCAGGCGCTCGGGCGTACGTTACGAAACTGCGAATGCTCCGCGAGAAAAAACTGCCCGTCCAGTCCGACGTAGCCCGCTCGCACCCGACAATGGTCGTCCAGGCGGAACCATCGGCCAACATTCTCATCGTCGCTGCCCGCAACGACCTGATCCCCATCGTCGCCGAGATGGTCGCCACGATGGACATACCCGGCGCGGGCGCGATGAACATCGTGCGGATTTACCCGCTCAAGAACGCCGACGCGACACGAACCGCCGCTGTCATTGGGGGACTCTACACCGGACCCAACGCTCGCCTTATCAGGGCGGAAGACCGCCCCACTATCACCGTCGATACGCGAACAAATTCGCTGATAGTCGCGTCCTCGGACAAGACGTTCGCGATGATCGATTCGCTCATGAGAAAACTGGACGCCAAGTTGCCCGTCGAACTCCGCGACATACGCCTGCTGCCTCTGAAAAACGCAGATGCCGCATCGCTAGCGACGAGTTTGCAAAAGATGATGGACGCCCGCGTGAAGCGCCAGCAATCACTCGGCGTCGGCGACGCCGAAGCCCTGCAAATGCTCATCATCCACGACGCGAGAAGCAACTGCCTCATCGTCGGAGGCTCGGCGGAAGGGTTCAAACTCGTGGCCGATCTGGCGAAGCAACTGGATTCAGCCGCTCCGGCATTGAGCGGGAAGATACAGTTGATCACACTGAAAAACGCCAACGCCGGAACGCTCAGCACGACGCTCAATAACCTGTTCACCCAACGATACCAAGCCGCCCGCACGCCTGAAATTCGCCGTCAGAAACCCATCATCGCAGCCGACCTGCGAACCAACATGCTGATGGTGGCTGCCAATCAGGACGACAGCCGAATTATCGCGTCGCTGGTGGGCAAACTGGACGCCAAGCCGGTAAGCCCCGCCGTAAAACTTGCGGTTATCGCACTGAAGTACAACGACGCCGGAACCGTCGGTCCGATGATCCAGCAGGTATTCGCCGACCGTCTAAAGGCGATGACCCCTGCCGGTCAGCAGGCATCGCCGCAGGACGTTGTGTCGGTCGCCGCCGACGCGCTGGGTAACGCGTTGATTATCTCTGCCAGTAAGGAGAACCTGCAACTCGTCCGTTCACTCGTTGCGAAGGTGGACCTCGCCCCGCCGACGGAGACCGGCGTCGTCAGGATTTATCAACTCAAGCACTCCGACGCCCAGCGCGTCAGCCAGATGCTCGGTGCGCTGGTGCAGAAGGGTCTATACAAGCCCGGCCTCGTGGGGGCCGCCGACAACGCCATCGCCAAAGCGAGGGAAAAGGTTTCCATCGCCGCCGACGCCCGGACCAACGTGCTGATAGTCTCGGCCAGTCGGGAAAATTTCGCCGTTATCGAGCAGATTCTCAAAAAGGTTGATACAAAGGAAGGGTGGGGACTGGCCGGAGCCGTTAAGGTCTATCTCCTCAAGCACGCCGACGCCGCCCGCTTGGGTCCGACACTCCAGCAGATGTTCGACCGCAAGCGCACCGCCGAAGCCGCTACCGGCGGTCAGCCCAGATCGCTTCCGGTGGTCATTATCCCCGACGAGCGGACCAATTCGCTTCTGGTCGCTGCCGGGCGTGAAAACGCCGTGGCAATGGACGCGCTGGTTGCCAGGCTGGACATCGCCGAGGTTGCGCCGACTTACGATTTCCGCGTGTTCTATCTGAAGGAGGCCTCGGCAGCGGCGCTGCAACCGACGCTGAAGCAACTTTTCGCCCAGCGTGCGACTCGCGGACCCGCAGCAACAGCCGTTACCATAATCGCCGATCCGAAAACGAACTCGCTTATCGTCGGAGCGGCAAAGGACGAATTGGCCATAGCAGCCGGTCTTATCGCCCGCCTGGACAAACCCGCCCCGGCGGCAGGACAGGCCTTCAAGGCTTTCTCGATTATTAAGGCCGACGCGGCAGAACTGGCGAAGACCCTCAAGCAACTCTACGAAGACACCAAGCCGACCGACGGCGCTATCGGAATGGCGATAACCGTAGATGAGCGGTCAAATACGATTCTCGTCGCTGCCGCCAAGGCCGATATGAAAAACATCGCCGAGATGGTCAAAAAACTCGACACCGCCCCGGTAACCGACGTAACGGAGATACGAATTTTCACGCTCCGGCACGCCGACGCGGCACAACTCGCGACGATCCTCACCGATGCGCTGACCAACAAGCCCAAGCCGATGGCTACAGTCTCGCCCAACCGCGCGACGCTGCTTCGGTTCATCGCCAATACACCTGAAGGCAAAAAACTGATGTCGTCGGCCTTGAAAGAAGGCGTGATGATTACCGCCGTGCCGCGAACCAACTCACTTCTGGTCCAGGCGCCCGTTGAGACGATGCCGCTATTGGCTAAATTGATTAAGGCGCTGGACAATACCGACCCGCGAATGGCCGAAATCCGCGTCTTCACGCTGACCAACGCCGACGCGACGCAAATGGCCCGCGTGCTGACCGAACTGTTCCGCCTCCAGCAGACTTCCGCCGACCGTAAGGCTGCGAGATACACGATGCCGGTTTCCGCCGGCGCGAAAAAGGCCACCGCCGCTACGCTCGGATCGGCAGAGCAGACCGCACTGACCATCACCGTTGATCAGCGGACCAACTCGCTACTGGTCGGCGGGACGAGGGAATACATCTCACTGGTCGGGCGGGTCATCAGCCAACTGGACGCCTCGCCGGCAGAAGACAGGCATACGCTGGTCTATCGTCTCCGAAACGCACAGGCAGTCGATATCGAAAGGGCGCTGACGTCCTTCCTCGACCAGGAGCGCAGGCGGGTAGTCGCCACACTCGGCTCCGACGCCGTCGGAGCGGCAAAGGCGCTACTGGCGAGAGAAGTCGCCGTAGTGGCTGAAGCCACCTCCAACACGCTGCTTATCTCCGGTTCGCCCCGATTCTTCAAGACCGTTACCGCTATGATCCGCGAACTGGACCAGCCGCCGCCACAGGTACTGATTCAGGTGCTGCTGGTCGAGGTATCGCTCGACGATACAATCGACTTCGGCGTGCAGTGGTCGCACCTGGGCAAACCGAGCGGCAACAAGCGAACCAGGTCGCAGACAGAGTTCGGTATCACCGCCGGGGCGACAGGATTCACCTTCAGCCTCACCGGCGGAGACCTCGACCTGCTTCTGCGAGCATTGCAGACGCAGGGACGGGCGGAACTCCTCTCGCGCCCGCAAATCCTCGCTTCCGACAACCAGGAAGCGCAGATTAACATCGGTCAGCGAGTCCCGTTTATCACCGCATCGCGCATTACAGAGTCCGGTCTCACGCTGAACACCATCCAGTACGAACCGATCGGAATCATCCTCAACGTTACTCCGCACATCAACCCGGACGGATTCGTCACAATGGAAGTCAACCCGGAAATCTCGTCGCTGAGCACTTCTTCGATTCAGATAAGCGAGAACGTCAACGCCATCATCGTCAACAACCGATCCGCCAACACCACCGTTACGGTCCAGGACGGGCATACTATCGTCATCGGCGGGATGATTATCGGCAGAGACGAAAAACGCGAAGAAAAAATCCCGTTCCTCGGCGATATCCCCATCCTGGGGCACCTCTTCAAGAACACCCGCCATATTAAGGAAAAAATCGAGTTGCTGATTGTTCTCACCCCACGCATACTGCGAACACCGTCTGAAGCCGACGTACTGACAGGACAGATGATCAGAAGGCTCCCCGCGAAAACTATCCACACGGATGAATCCTTCGGCGGCTTGCTGAACCCCCTGCGAGATTTTTCGCCCACGGAGATCAAGCGGATTAAAGATGCTGCGATTATAAGACGGTTTCGCAATGAACCGGTCATTATTCCAATGACCCCTACCGACGAAAAGAAAGATAAATCGCACAAAAACTGGACAAACGGGAAAGATATATGATCCGCCGAAGCATATTTCTGACAACTGTCTTTGCGTCGCTGGCCGGATGCAGTACCGACGGGCATCAGAAGGTCTCGTCCACTCCTCCGCCGCCGGTGGACGAAATCGACCGGATATACCTCCAGGTATCCCCGAACGCCGTCAATTGGGACGGTAAGCCCGGGCCGGATGGGCTGGAAGCATGGGTCCATTTATTTCGACTTTCCCAGCCGCTTCCCGTAACCGTCCGTGGGACCCTCCGGTTCACTATCTACGAAGGCGTCATCAGCGAGAATGACCTGGCATCGGCCAGACCGTTTCACTCGTGGCTCTTCGACGGTGAGAAACTCAAGTTGCACCAGGTACGCCTGATGGCAGGATGGGGATACGCGATGAGGCTGGGGTGGGGGCGGAACAAGCCGACCACCTCTTCGGTAACACTTACAGCCCAATATCTTCCGCTGCAAGGCAATCCCGTACACGCAAACCCCATTGCTATACCCATCGGACCAAGATAAGAAAACACACAGCGGCGCCTGTTACTGGTTCCGTTCGAGGTAGCAGATAACCTTCTGGTCTATGGTATTCGCGTTGAGTTTGACGACAACGCCGTCGTCGAGGTCGGCAGCGTCGATGACGCGAACGACGTCGCCCCACTTTGCGGCGTCTCCGGGCAGAAGATCTGCCAGGTGGTTGGGAGCGTTTTTGAAAAACGATTCGTTCAGGTAATTCCCCGTCCTTCCCGGAAACAACGCCAGGTAAAGCATGTCCATCTCCACCATCTCATTGAAAAGGTGCGTCCCCAGCGACACTTCCGGCACAAGCCCCTCCCGCATGGCCACTACTTCACAAAGAATCGAAACGTTGCTGATGTCGGAGAAATTTACGGGCACGCCGAGCGACGGCGAACTCGTGCCCCATCGGCCCGGTCCAAGCAGCATTACGGTTTCGGGCCTGTTCCGACCGTCTTCGGCAACGTGCGTAATCCGTCCCAGCAGCCTGGCGATGCGATGTCTCTGATCAACCGGCAGATTCCCATAAGCGGACGGAACGACATAGACTATTCTGTTCACTTCGGCGTCCCGGCTTCGACCTATGACCGCCCCGTTGGCTTCGAGCAGGAGGTCCCGGGGCGCTATCTCGTCCGGCGGTTCCGAAACAGCCCCTCCGCCCTTGCACTGGAAAGGTCTGCACTGCAACAGGTTAATCTTGTAGCGACCTTCGTCGAAAAAATTGGCTGTGAATTCGACGTCCACCGGATAATCGTATGCCAATTGCAGTATCGCCAGCATTTCGCGCATATCACCGACCAGCGGCGTCTGACGCAGCAGTTTTTCGAAGGTCAGGACATACCCGAAGACCTCCTTGATACCGCTATCGGCGGCCCGGCGCGCGAGTTCATCATTGCGCGACGCGAAAAGGTCCAGCGGTAAATCGGAACTGGCCCTGGCGACGCCGGGGAATCGGCGGGACAATAATCGGCTGGCCTCCAGGTCCAGAACATCGACTTTTTTTTGCGTGTGCTGACTGACCTCGTCGAAGTTCGATTCGGGCCTTCTTTCAGGTTCGTTCAGGGCTACTACCCTTGTATAGTCGTCATCGTGGCGGTCCACTGCCCGCGTACCAAGCCCGAAGACCATTCTCACGACACCGGCGGCCGGGTCGATATTGTCGCTCCAGACGTACGGGTTGAACGAAAGTCCCACACCGGCGATCTGCGGATAGAAAAACTCGTTATGCGCCGCACCGGAAACCCGCTGGACCAAAATAGCCATCTGCTCGTCATTGTCGAGCAGCCCACGCCCGGCGCGGTAGGTTAAAGCCCCTTCGCTCATCGTACTGGCATAGACGGCGCGAACGGCAGAGAGGAAATTCTCAA
>JAUVIQ010000135.1 GCA_030592655.1 Planctomycetales bacterium
AATGGTCGTTTGCAGCGGCGTCGGAGGATTTGAGTTTTTTCTGCTGGCCCCAGTTGTTGGTCCCGCCGTGGTCCTTGTAGAACACTTAGGCCGATCCGGTGTACGAATTTTTGCCATAGGCGCCCGCGATGGCGTAGTCCCCGGAGATGCCCACCAAGCCGCCGAAATAGTCTCTCACAGCCCCGTCGGAGGCTGTGAGTTTGGCGACCTGTCCCCAGTTGTCGTCCCCGCCTTCATTCCTGTAGAACACGTAGGCCGAACCGGAATCGGTCCCATTGTCATCGTCGTGATAGGCGCCCGCGACGGCGTAGTCCCCGGAGAGGCCCACCGAGTAGCCAAACCAGTCGCCCACAGCCCCGTCGTCTGCGGTGAGTTTTTTCTGCTGGACGGGGTCCGCCTGGGCCGGGCCGGTGATACCGCTCAGCACCGCCACACAGACGCACACAAACATCTTCATCGCTTGCTTCTTCATCTTCGCACCTTCCTTTCCGCCGGATTGTTCCCGCGCAACGGCGGGCTGGCGACTAGAGTACAAACACGCCACAATCGTTTGGGAACTTGGCCGGTGTGGCCTAAGGCAGGTGCGGGCGAGCGAAACTCGCCGCTGCCCCTCACAGTCAATTGGCTCCGCCGCTCCCTGAGCGGGCTGAAGTAAAAGCAACTATATCACACTTTGCGATTCTGTCAAGAAAAAAACGAAAAAACCACGCAGTACTATTGCGGATTGCGGATTTCAGCAATCGTACACACATGGAAATCCGCAATCCGAAATGGATGCCAAACGGGGCTAAACTTCTCGAAAACCATATTACCATACAAGGCCAGAAAATTGGGGCGCTCACGAGCGCACTTCATATCTGACGATAGATTGCCGTCCGGCGGCTGGCGGGTTACAATGCCCGCTCGCACCGTAACCTTACAAGACAGGAGTAAAATCATGGCAGAGGCGTTTCCCGACGTAAAGAAAATCGGGCACGAGGGACCCGACTCGAAAAATCCCCTTTCCTTTAAACATTACAATCCCGACGAACTCGTCGAAGGTAAGCCGATGGCTGAACACCTGCGGTTCAGCGTTGCCTACTGGCATACTTTCCGCAATGCCGGCGCCGACCCCTTCGGACAGGCGACACGCCTGATGCCGTGGGACGACGGAACCGATTCGCTCGAAAACGCCGCCAATCGCGTCCGGTCAGCTTTCGAGTTCTTCGAGAAACTCGGCGTGCGATACTACTGCTTCCATGACCGCGACGTCGCGCCCGAAGGCGCGACGCTGGCTGAATCGCATAAAAACTTCGACGAGGTCGTCAAGGTTATCAAGTCCGAGCAGGAGCGGACCGGTGTAAAACCTCTGTGGGTAACTGCCTGTCTGTTCGCTCATCCGCGTTACATGCACGGAGCCGCCACCAGTCCCAACGCCGACGTATTCGCATACGCCGCCGCCCAGGTCGCAAAGGCAATGGAAGTAGCCGTCGAACTCGATGCAGCCGCTTATCTGTTCTGGGGTGGACGCGAGGGATATAAAACCCTGCTCAATACCGACATGGGCCGCGAGACGGACCACCTCGGACGGTTTATGCAAATGGCTGTCGATTACAAGAAGCAGATAGGTTTTTCCGGACCGATGTACCTCGAACCCAAGCCCAAGGAACCGACCAAGCATCAGTATGATTTTGACTCGGCTGCGTGCTATGCCTTCCTTCAGCGGTACGACCTTCTGGAGCATTTCAGGCTGAACATCGAAGCCAATCACGCTACGCTGGCCGGTCATTCGTTTGTTCATGAGTTGGAATTCGCCGCTGCCGTCGGGATATTCGGCAGCGTCGATGCCAATCGCGGCGACCTGCTGCTTGGGTGGGACACCGACCAGTTTCCGACCGACCTGTACGATACGACGATGGCGATGCTGACGATCCTCAAAGCCGGTGGTTTTACTACCGGCGGGCTGAACTTCGACGCCCACGTCGCCCGCGAGAGTTTCGAGCCGGTGGACTTATTCCACGCGCACATCGGCGGTATGGACGCCTTCGCCAGAGGACTGAAGATCGCCGCCGCCATCCGTGCCGACGGACGGCTTGGCGATTTCCTCAAACCTCGATACGCCAGTTGGGATTCCGGTATCGGCGCAGACATCGAAACCGGCAAAGTCGGCTTCGGCGAATTGAGCGAATACATGCTCAAAAAAGGCGAAATTTCCCCCAACGCCTCCGGAAGGGTCGAAATGCTCGAAAACATTATCAACGAACATATCTAAAGACGCCGCCTGTTACCTGTGGTCGGCCCATGCCTCCGAAATCAGGAAAAATCTCCGGAGCAAACGATACCCAGCTCTGCCGGTAGTGTTGAACGAGTGTGTTTTGTCAGACCTCATAAACCATAAAGTCGTAAGGAGATGAAAAAATGCAAAAGATTCGGCAAATCATGTCGTTCTGTTTGGTATTACTTGCCGGTGGGTTTCTACAGTGTGTAAATGCCGGTGAAATCAGTCCCCAAATCACGACCGGGTGGGAATTCGATAAATCATTGGCCAGGGGTATCCAACCCCGCATGGGAAGGGGAATCGGGACAACCACTTTTGCCGTTGCCCGTGATGTAATGGGTGACGGAAAATGGATCCTGATATCCGGAGAACTATATGGAAAATTCTTCGGCTATTACTGGGACGGTGGGAAATGGATTTCCGACCGCTCAAGGGTCAAAGGCCTTGGAGACATAGGAGGCTGTTCAGCGCCCGCGCTGGTACGCAATCTGACCGGCGATAATAAATGGACACTCATAGCCAGGAACAGCGCGGGGAAATTCCTCGGTTATCACTGGGACGGAACCAAATGGGCCTCCGAACCAGCAAGGGTCAAGGGTCTGGACGTCGTGCCGGGAGGGGCATCTCTGACGATTATGAACAATCTTAAAGGTAACGGCAAGTGGACGCTGATAACAGGAAGCGGGGACGGTACGTTCAAGAGTTACTACTGGGACGGAACCAAATGGGTTGCCGACCAGTCGAGAGTCGCCGGCCTGAAAGACGTGGGAATGCGCTCCAGACTCACAGCGGGTTTTGATGTCTTCGGCGACAAGAAGTGGACTCTGATAGTAGGAAATCGCGCGGGTATTTACACCGGCTACTACTGGGATGCAGATAAGTGGACTGCCGATCCTTCAAGGGTCAAAGGGCTTGGAGACGGAAGGAAGTACACTGGGAACGCATCGGCGACAATGGTCTATAATCTCCGGGGCGACAAGAAATGGGTATTGATTGCCGGTTACTATGGGGAAGGCATTAATCGTGGTTTCTTTTGCAATGCGGTTTCAAGAAAGAAGATTCCCTCAATGAAGGATGTTACCGTAGCCTCGTTATCCACTGCCGCTCGCGTAAAGTGGAAATACGCCCGCACCTGGAACCATCGGGTCAAATACTCCACCAACAAAGACATGAGCGGCGCGCTCTGGTCCGATTGGCATGAGGACAGCAACTCCGCCGAGATCAAACTATATCGTCTAAAACCCAAGACAACCTACTATTATGAGGCATATACGTATGTTCCGTGGGATATGGATGTATATTCCAAGAGCGCCATTGGCAGTTTCGCCACGCCGGCCGGTAAAAAACACATCCGCCTGAAACCGGGCGAGTCAATCTCGGATGCGATATATTCGCTCGCTCCCGAAGGAGGAATTGTCGAACTGTTGCCGGGAGTGCATGATGTTCACGATACGATCGTTATCAGCAGGAATAACGTTACCATTCAGGGAACTCACGCCTCCGAGATACGGGCCAACGACCCGACAAAGGACGTATTCGCCATCCCCCATGAGAATCCTTTGCCCAAGGAGCCTTGGAAGAAGATGCCCATGCTCGAAAACTTCGTATTCAAGGGATTCAAGGTTACCAGCACGTTCAAGAGGGGGCGATCATTAATTAATACCCGGAATGTGCGAAATATGACAGTAGAGGGTTTGCACAACACATCCCACCTTTCAACGATCGTCAGATCGAATACGACGGGCGGGGGCACAACGGCCAGGAATAAGAATATCATTGTCAGGAACAATACCATATTGAATTCCAATGTCGCCTTCGCATGGACGCAGGACATTCTTGTTCTCAATAACACATTCAAAGGCCCCCGTTCATATATCCACATAGACAGGTCCAACAGGAACATTCGCGTAATAGGCAACAAGGTGGACAAGAGAGGCGGAGGATATGCCTGCATAGTCATGGACACCTCGACCAATTATGAGGTGCGTGACAATGTATGCAGGGGCGGGCACTATGCCATACGCATAGCCGCAGGCCCCAGACAGATACTGATAACCAACAACACAATGACAGAAGGGACGCAGTGCGGCATTCAAATTAACGAGCAGTGGGGGACAAGTGATGCGACGATCAGGAACAATCGCATCTATAACAACAAAGGCCCCGGAATACTGGCAACGGAACACGGATGGTCCGCTGCTACGAACACATATGGAAAGAATATAAAGATAACGGACAACATAATCTACGGCAACACCGGCGACGGCATCAGGGCCGATACAGGAATAGAGATGGACATAAGAAATAACATAATCGTCGGCAACCGGGGCTACGGGATAAACAGCACCGGTACCGGCAAGCGCGCCTGTAAATTTACTCTGGCCGGAAATAACATCTGGAACAACAAGGCCGGCAAGTACAACGGCGTGCCGGCGGGCAAGGGCGACATTAGCAAAGATCCGTTGTTTGCCGATCCGGCAAAGGGCGACTTCACCCACAAAAAAACGAAATAAACAACCGGGTCGAAATGCTTTGTAACTCAAGTAAAAGGGAAAAGATATGTCTGGTTATCGTATTATGTTCAACGGGCGATATGGAATTGCATGGCTGGTCATCACGATAACGGTGCTTGCAGGGTGCGCCTCTTCTGAGGCGAGAGCAACAGGCGAAAGGCAGTTCAAGTGGAAAGAAGGCAAAGTATATGACGGTAATACAATAATCGCCCGGTTTGACATCAAGAGCATGTCTTTTTCCGAAGTAAAACTTAAACCCGGCGGGAAGGTCTTGATTGACGAATGGTCGATATACTGGAGCAAGGGAACCAGATGCAAGACAGTCCTGAATGACAAATTCTCAGTGGACGACTCTAAGCCGAACTGTCTTAAGATGCACATAGAATCCCGTTCCAGGGGACATCAGCATTACAGTAAATCGGTTATCTCCATATCGTACGACAAGGAACTAAGGACATATGTTTATGAAGTAAAGACCCAACTGCGTACGAACCGCTACCGAGAACAGAGGTTTCTCCAGCGCCCGCCCAAGGACTTCGCAAGGATAGTCTTCAGGGAACCCGACAAGCCCTACAAACAGTACGTTTATCAGGGAAGGGCGGGCGAGTGGATAAAGGTTCCGCTGAACTACCTGTTGACGCCGGATAAGTTCGACATGTGTTTCAAGAGAGGAAATGCCGTAACAGCGATGTTTAATCCAGCCGGCGATGAGAATCCCGTAATCGAACTGACAGGTCTGACGCCCCAGAACGCCGCCGCCGGGTGTGTTCTGCCCTGGCCGGCGCCGACGCTGTTTCTCGTAAAGTCGCGACAGGTCATCTGGCCTTGCGGTCAACTGATGGATCCGGCGTGTTACAAAATCTACTGTTATGACAAGAAGCGTCTGGAGGGTATTGTCCGAACGGCCAAGGCAAGAAAATACAGCAGCGAGGAAGTGGCTGAATATGACCGCCCCAGGTTTGAAGCGGGAAAGGTGAACGACTTTGAAGAAGCAATAGGATTGGACAAAGCCACACGAAGCGGATTCTGGACGTTTGCAGGAGATATGGGTCTGACCTGTTGGTCCAGAAAGGTCGGGTACAAAAGCCGCTCGTCGCTGAAGTGTGGGGATACGACGAAGGCTGCGGATTGCCGGTGGGAAATAGCGCCGCCGGATGCGGGGCCGAAACTGCTTCCGGGGAAACATTACGTTCTATCGGCCTACATCAAGACCGAAAAACTCGAAGGCGAAGGCGCATATGTAGTTTGCGTTCCGGGCAAAGGAATCACCCCGATAACTTCAAAGAAGATTACCGGCGTTAATGACTGGCAGAAAGTCAGCATAACGATCCCGGCCGGTAAGACCGCCAGAACGGCCCATATCCAACTTCGCCATAAGGGAAAAGGGATTTCTTATTTCGATCGCGTAAGGCTTGAACCTGTGTCCGCGAAATGACGGGTTATGAAGTAGAGAGGATATTACAATGTTCTATCGGATTAAAGATAACAGAGCAGGGCTTTTTGCGTCGGTGTTGGCGTTTTGGCTATTGGCCGGTGGGATTCCTTCACTTCAAGCGACCGAACATAAGCCGCGATTTTCATTCAAGGAGAACCAAAAATCTGTTTTCAGGGGAAAGACTCACAATGTCATTCATATCTGCGACAATGATAAGGTTATCGCCGTGGTTTTCCCCGCATATTCTCCTAATTGTGTAGCAACGGTGCGCAATGTCGTACTGAGGCCGGAGTCCGGGTATGGCATCGAATGGTGGGACCTGATGTGGAAGACCGGCTGCTGGTTCCCGGACCCGGCGAAGGTAACCATTGATGACAGTAATCCCAAGGCGCTCAAAATGACCTTTACCGGCAAGGATAAGACCAGGAAGGGGGGATTTGAGGTCCGGGCTCAGGCAATCCTGACCTACGATGTCAAGATAAACAGTTACGTCTATGAGATATCCATAGAAAAGATTCCACCCAAGGTGGAGTCTTACGAGAGTCTGGTTGGTTCGTGGCAAAGTGTCGTGGATCGCACGCAATACGGCACAAGAGACGAGGGATGCTACTGCAACGTCGATTGCGGGAGATTTGGAACGCGTATGGGCAGTAAGAAGTATTGCGTGTATGAAAACAGAGCCGGCGGTATGACCAAAGTTCCCCATCACTCTCTACTGGCCCCGGACAAGTACAACATACGGCTCAAAAAGGGAGGGGCGAAGATGGGCATGCTGGGGAATCCGAAAGGAGTGCTGATAGTCGAATTTTTGGGAGAGACGGCAACAAACACCCGGCTCGGCTTATGCAATGCCGGATTTGACGTATGGTTCGTCTGGGCGCTTCAACCGGGCAGGAACAGACCGCGGGCTAAATTCAAAATCTACTCGTATGATACGAAACGTGGGGAGGAATTCTTCAAAAAGGCAAAGATATCGCCGTTCACAGATGAGGAATTGAAGATATTCTCCCTTCCACGATATAGGTCCGACGGTCATCCGCTTTCTGATTTTGAATCAGGGATAGACCCGAAGGTAAATGACAGGGGCGCCTATTGGGCTCCGTTCGGGGACATGATCAGGACCGAATGGTGCCGGAGTGCAGGCCATAGTGGGACCGGCTCGCTGAAGACGCAGACCGATACTCCCGTGCAGTGTTATTGGGGCCATGGCCCCCAGAGCGGATCTACAACAGTACCGAAAGATTCTACGGCTGTTGCCTCTGTCTGGATAAAGACCGAGAACCTGGAAGGCAAAGGCGCTTATTTTACTGTGCAGTATCGCTCAGGCAGGAAGAAGGGGAGGGTTGAATCAAGGAAGTTAACCGGAACAAATGATTGGACAAAAGTCTCTGTAAAGATACCGGCAGGTTCGACATGGTTCAGGTTCACAAAACTGGTTCACGAAGGAAAAGGCACATCCTATTTTGATGATGTAGATTATCGGATAATAAAGAAGTGAGGCTCTCTAACGGATGTTTTTCGCTATAATGTCGGCATGGTGAACGATGAACAGCGATTTATGACCCGGGCGTTGGAATTGGCCCGGCGGGGAAGGGGGGCGGTCGAGCCCAATCCGATGGTCGGTGCGGTAATCGTCCGCGACGGCGAAATCATCGGCGAAGGTTGGCACAAGCAATTCGGAGGCCCGCACGCCGAAGTCGAAGCTGTTGCCGCTGTATGCGCCGCTGGGGCCGACCCAGCCGGCGCGACGATGTACGTTACGCTCGAACCCTGCTGCCGACACGGAAAAACTCCGCCATGCACCGAGGCTGTCATCGCCGCCGGAATCGCCCGCGTCGTCGTGGCGATGGAAGACCCCGACCAGAACGTCGCCGGTGGGGGGATCGCAGCCTTACGCAAGGCTGGTATCGAGGTTGTAACCGATGTAATGGGCGACGAAGCCCGGAAACTCCTGGCCGCCTATGTGAAACTGCGGACAAAAGGCAGGCCTTGGGTTATCTGCAAATGGGCACAGAGCCTCGACGGGAAGATCGCCACGCACACAGGCAGCAGCAAATGGATTTCGGGCGATGCCGCCCGACGACGGGTCCACGAGATTCGAGGCCTCTGCGACGGCGTATGCGTCGGCGTCGGGACCGTCCGCGCCGACGACCCGATGCTGACCAATCGAATCCCAAAGGTGAAGGACGAATCAGGCGGGCAACCGATAAGACTGATTTTGGACGGGAATCTGGAGATTTCGCCCGGCTGCAGACTGATGCGGAGCATTGACATCGCGCCGGTAATCATAGCAACCCGAACCGATGCGCCGGCGGACGCATTGAAAAACCTTACCCGCGCCGGAGCGGAAGTGCTGACACTACCGGCGGGGACCGGCGGTGTGGACCTCTCGGCATTATTGGAAGAACTGGGTCGGCGGGAATGGACGTATCTTCTGGTCGAGGGCGGACGGGGTGTGCACAGCGCGTTTCTTTCCCAGGGACTGGTCGATGAATTGCTCGTTTTCGTGTCTCCGCGAATCGTC
>JAUVIQ010000025.1 GCA_030592655.1 Planctomycetales bacterium
ACGTCCTGTGCGGCATAGACCTCGGTCGTCAGTGCGGTTACGACGACAATATCCGGCCTGAATTGCTCCAGCGTTCCGGTCAGGTCGTCCTCGACGCGCATGTCGAGGATGCGGAGGTCGTGATGGTCGCCCGCGCTGGCGGCGACCATTTCCAGCGCCAGCGGTTCAGGCATCGCCGCAAGGCGAAAACCAATCAGCGATGACTGACATTCAGGTTGTACAAGTAATATGCGCATTTTTATCTTCAGGCCCAGGGGAAGGACTGTCCGGTCAGGATCGTATAGGCCTGGATGTATTTCTGGCGGGTCTTCTGGACAATCTCCGTTGGTAAAACAGGCGCGGGCGGCCTGCGGTTGAATTTAGTCTTGTCGAGGTAGTCGCGGACGAATTGTTTGTCGAAACTTGACTGGTTCCGTCCCGGTTTGTATTCATCCGCAGGCCAGAAGCGGGACGAATCGGGTGTAAGAACCTCGTCAATGAGGATTAATTCGTCGTTTTCGTCGTATCCCCACTCGAATTTTGTATCGGCGATAATCACGCCGTGTTCGGCGGCGTACTCGGCGGCGGTTGTGTACAGGGCGATTGATCGGTCTCGCAATTCGGCCATGACGTCGGGACCGACCAGTTCACCGGCCTGTTCGATTGAAACGTTCTCATCGTGACCTGTCTCAGCCTTGGTTGCGGGTGTGAATATCGGTGCGGGGAGTTTCTGGCACTGCTTCATCTCCGACGGTAATACGATCCCGCAGACGCTTTGGGTCTTCTGGTATTCAGCCCATCCGCTACCGGCAAGATACCCGCGAACCACGCACTCGATCGGGACCGTCCTGCATCTTCTGCACAGCATGAATCGCCCGTCGAGTTCTTCGGTGCGGAAGTCGTCCGGAAGGTCTTTCAACGCCGCCGAAACCAGGTGGTTGGGCTTTGCCTCGTTCAGCAGGTCGAACCAGAACAGACTGATCTGCGTGAGGACTCTTCCCTTGTCGGGGATTCCGTTCGGCATAATCACGTCATAGGCGCTTATCCGATCGGTGGTAACTATGACGAGGTTGTTTCCCAGGTCGTAGATGTCGCGCACCTTTCCGCTGTGCTTGGGTCGGCCCGGGACCGATGTCGTAAGTAAAGCAGTAGTTTTCATATGCCAATCTTTTACCTGCATGAGGCGTCAAAATCAAGCGAAACGTCAAGAACAGAGATTTTGATTCTTGCTGAAAGAAGAAGAAAAAGAAAGAAGAGGAATAGCGGGATTACGGGGATTACCGGATTACGGGGATTTTGATTTTGCTGAAAGAAACCGAAGAAAAAAATCCTCGCAATCCGGTAATCCCTGAAATCCCGCTATTCCTTTTTTTCTTCTTCTTTATCTCACAATCAGATACGCAACCAGAAACCCCAGTTGCGTCATGAAATTCGTTGCCAGCAGGGTTTTTCGGGAGATTTCTCCCCGTTGTCGAACGATTAATGTCCCAGCGGCCAGGGCGGCGGCCACTGCCGCTGCCGGTGGAATAAAGTGCCTCCACGGAGACATGAAATTCAGAAGCAGCAGCGACCCTGCCAGCGGGACTGACAGACATGCTGCCGAGGCGATGGGGCTGACGGTTTCGGCGAAGTATTTTGCAGGCGGGTCGGTCCGATCGCCGGGGCGGTGAAACTGACCGAGCACCACCATGCTCCACGCTCCCCATACCGGCGCCAGCAGCAGCACCCGGCATATCGGGCGAGGCCAAAGCCAGGACCACTGCTGAGGCAACTGTGTCGGCCAATCGGGATTCGACTGGCGAAATGAGTAGTTGAGGATCGCATATACGCCGACAGCCAGCATCGTAAGTCCGATCCATCTGGCCGGGCGGGATTTGCCCGTTAGCGGCTCGATTAATGCTGCTGCCGATTGGCGGTAGAGAACGAAAACCATCACCAATCCGCACACCGCGGACGGGAATACCGCCCAGTGGTCCAGCAGGCTGCGCCAGAGTACCCACGTTACGTGATAGGTCGTGCTCCATATCCCCCCCAGGATAAGTCCGAACGCGATGTTCAGCAGCATCATCGCACAGGCCGGTTGGGAGAAACGCTTCGGGTCGGACTTTTGGACCCTTTGTTCCGATGCCGTCAGGAACAGCAACGACGAGATTATCCGTTTTGGGAATTTCACCATCGGTAGAAATTCAGCGTTTCAATATACGAATAACATTATCTATCACCTATGCGACTTTTTGCTTTCGGATTCGTCCGGCTTTGTAAAGGATGATACCTCGGTCTGCGGTAAAGAGTCTGTTGGTGCGGATGTTGCTCTGCTTATGTAGTGTGCCGGTCTCGAAGTCAGGTTCGTCCAATTCTACCGAATACTCATCGCGTACATTCCGGCTTGTTATCTGACATAGGATAAGATCGTCGCCTTTCAGTTTTGCCAGAACCAGAGCCGGTCTTCGCTTTGATTGGGTCAGATCGGAAAACGGGAATGGAACTACGACGATGTCCCCTTTTACAAATCTTTCCACGCTTCCTCCTCTTCGGGGCGAAGCCAGTCTTTTTTTAAAGACGATTCGCTCATCAGCGCGGAACCAAATTTTTCCTCGTCGGCCTTCATTTTCAGGAAACGCAGAAAGTCCGCTAATTCGTCGAGCAGGGCGTTGGGGATTCCTTCCACGTTTTTAATGATGAGTTCTTTTTGAGTCATGGTAAGAATTCCAAGGCGAAAGAAACGCTTATTCTCACAAGCATAGTAGTCGATTAACGCCATTTTTGCAATGATGTCGTAGTGAAAAATTTACCATCTCATTACGATTAAATTATCGGATGTGTCAGCCATCTTTCTGGATAATATCTGGTCCCTGGCGTTCGGAGGCGGTTCCGTCCCATCGGTGAGATTTGATTGAGTTTGTGATGGCGGATGCGCATCTAATGGCGGCCAGTCCTGCAGCGGCGGGTACGACCGGGTCGGCTCCGTTTGCGACGCAGTTATAGAAGGCTTCCGCCTGTTTGCGGAGCGGCTCGACGTCGTCGGATATTTTCAACTGCTCGACTTTGATGAGTTTGGTGTAATCGACCTTGCCAGCCAATTCGCCCAGGTTTTTCGCGTCCATCTGGCGGGCCATCTGGATTAAATCCGTGTTCTCGCTCTTCTTGACGACGATTCCGACTTTCCTTCCGTAATCGACCGAGAGATACGCCTGTTCGGAGAATATCCTCATTTTCCGTTCGCTCTTTATGGCGAGTCGAGAAGCCGTCAGGTTGGCTACGCAACCATTCGAGAAGGTCAACCTCGCGTTGGCGATGTCTTCGGTTGCGCCGAGGACATTGACGCCGACGGCTTCGACTTGTTCCGGTTCGTCGCCGGCCAGCATCAGCACCAGGTCGATGTCGTGGATCATCATATCGAGCACCACGCCGATGTCAGCCGAGCGGAACGTGAACGGACTGATACGGTGTGCCTCGATAAATTTCGGCGTTATTTCGAATCGGCGAATGGCTTCGACAGCGGGGTTGAAACGCTCGGTGTGCCCGACCTGGACGCTCGATCCGGTCTGTTCGGCCAGTTCGATGAGTTCCTCGGCAGCGGCTATATTATCGGCGATGGGTTTTTCGATAAGGACGGCCTTGCCGGCTACGACAAACGGTTTTGCAGCGGCAACGTGGTCGCAGGTAGGTGTGGCGACGACGACGGCATCGACGAGTTCGACGGCATCGGCGGCGCTGACGGCGGGGGTGTTGAATTTACCCGCGACGTTTTCGGCGACGGCGTCGTCGGTATCGACCACGCACGCAAGTTCAGTCTCCGTCATCTCGGATAAAACACGGCAGTGGAGTTTGCCCATGCGACCAAGACCGATTACTCCAACGCGAATACTCATTTACCTTCGACTCCTTTCTGATGAATGGGTGGCACGGTCAAGCGGAACGAAGTGGAGCTTGGCCGTGTTGAACGCCGCCACGGCCAAGCAAGTCGAGGTTATAAGACCTCGACTTGCTTGACCGTGCCACCCATCATTTTTGATGTTACAGACCACTATGACGTTTTGAGAAAATCTTGCGCTTCCGGCGGCGTCTTGCCCCGGAAGCCCTCGCGGTAACGTCCGAATCGTCCGGCGAGGCTTCGCAGGCAGAAATCGCAGAGGATTTTGATCGGTTCCGACAGGTCAGGTCGCTCCAGAAGTTCCCGGACTTTGACGATTAGGGCCTGTTCATCCTCGAAAAGATATTGAATGGCGCGGCGGAGGTCGTCGGCTTCGGCGTCTGGGAAATCCGCGAGGGCCTGTTCGTGGACGCCCTTGACAGCGGGCGGCGAGGTGTAGTAACCCGACGACGAGAAGAACACGAATGGCGGGACGTCGCGGACGACCGGGGTTCGCGCGCCGATCCGGCTGAAGCGCCCAATGGTTGTGAAGTGGTGGACTCCGACCATTTCTCCCAGCACAGCCCCTGTCTCGACGCGGATGTGTCCCGCCAGGAGAACGGCTGGGCCAAGGTGCGTGCGGTCGTCAACGTAACAATCATGGGCGACGTGCGAATCGACTTCGAGGACGTTGTCGCTGCCGATGCGGGTGAGGAATCCGCCTTCTTCGGTCCCGACATGTGCTGTAACGTTTGGGCCCAGGTGATTGCGGTCGCCGATAAGAAGGTACGTCGGTCGGCCATGGTATTTCAGGTCCTGCGGTACGACGCCGAGGACGCATCCGTCCTGGATAACGTTGTCGCTTCCGATTCTCGTCCTGCCGGCGACTGTAACCCTGCATCCCAGCGATGTTCCGGGTCCGATGACCACCTCAGGCCCAATGACACAGCACGGACCCATGCGAACGTCCGGGGCAATATCAGCCCCGTCGGCAATTTCCTGTGTAACTGTCAGTTCCACTTGTGGAATCTCAAAAATGGGCCGCAGAGGCGCAGAGAACGCAGAGGTGAAAAGATGTAAAAAACAAAAAACAGAAAAATTCTTTTAACTCTTTTCATCCTCTGCGTTCTCTGCGCCTCTGCGGCGGGTTTTTCTTTATTCGCTCGGTTGGAGTTTTTTTCCGGTTGGGTTTGCGGCGCTGTCTCTGAGCGACGCGATTAGTTCGGCTACGTGTTCATTGTCGAATTCCTGCTCTGCCCGGCTGAGTTGTTCATCGTTCGGGAAGTCGGATTGACCGTTAAAGATCACGCGAAATGCCTTCTTTAGAGTTTCAATCGCCTGGGTGTCGAATCCGCATCGGCGGAGGTTTTCCTTGTTGATGTTGCGGACGCGGAAGGGGAATCCCTGGACGATCGCGTACGGCGGTGCGTCGCGGTCGATTCCGGAGTATCCGGTGGTGAAGGTGTATGCCCCGACGGTGGCGTATGGTTCGATACTGGTGAACCCGCTGGTCCGCACGTATTTTTCGATGCGAGCGTGATGGCCGATGCGTGTGAAATTGGCGAAGATGCCCTCACCGGCAAGGTCCGCGTCGCTTCCGACGCAGCAGCCGACCATAAGGAAATTATTCTCGCCGAGCGTCGTTCCAGGCCCGTCGGCAGCGCCTGATTCAATGATGACGTGCTCGCGGATGATGTTTCCCGGACCGATATTGCATATCCCGTCGGCCTGGTCGCCGCCGGCGGGGGAGCAACCGACGATGCAGCCCGGCAGCAGCCGGCAGGAGCGCCCGATCCGCGTTTTGCCCGTAACCGTTACGTTATTGTCGATGACGGTCCCAGCCTCGACGACCACGTCGGGGCCTATGAAGGTGAAAGGCCCGACCTGAACGTCGTCAGCCAGTCCGGCAGGATTCATAACTATCGCTTTGGGTGAAATCATAACCATTTTTGATTGCCAATTTCCAATTTCCAATTGCCAATTGAAAGGACGTTCGACAATGTTTCTTTTCAATTGGCAATTGACAATTGACAATTGGAAATATCTTTAAATAGGTTCTGCATCTACCAGCATGAATTTTATTTCTGCTTCTGCGGCGAGGTTCGCCCCGACCATAGCGCGGCATTTGCAGTGTCCGGTGCGGCTTCGGACGTGCAGGGCCTCGACTTCGATTATAAGTTGGTCTCCGGGTCTGACCGGTCGTCGCATCTTCGCCCTGTCCATACTCAGCAGCACCGCCACCTTTCCGGTATGCTCCAGCCGCTGGCTCAGGAGGATGCCCGACATCTGCGCCATCGCTTCGAGGATCATCACGCCGGGCATTATCGGTTCGCCGGGGTAGTGTCCCTGGAAGTAGGGTTCGTTTATGGAGACGTTCTTTACGCCGACGCCCCGGCGGTCGCCGTCCAGTTCGAGAACGCGGTCGATCATCAGGAACGGGTATCGGTGCGGCAGCAGCCTCATGATTCGGCGAATGTCGAACGAGGGTTCGCGGAGAAGCGCGCCGGCCCGTTCGCGCAAAGCGACCTGTTCGGCGAGTTTCCGCACCAATTGGTGATTGAGGTTGTGTCCGCTCCTGTATGCGACAATCCGTCCTCGCAACGACCTGCCAAGCAGCGCCAGATCGCCTACCAGGTCGGCAATTTTGTGACGGACGTGCTCGTCGGCGAAACGCAATTCGTTATCGACAGGTCCGTCCGGCCCCATCACCAGGAAGTCCTTGGCCGTCAAGTGTTTTCCCCATCCGCGAGCCTGGAAGGTCCTGGCTTCATCTTCCAGCAGGAACGATCGTGCCGGGGCGATGCTGGCGGCGAAATCATCCTCGTAAAGCCTGAATGCCAGCACCTGGCGACCGACGCTTTTGCTTAGTGAGCTATAGTCCAGGTCGAAAAGGATGTCCAGGTAATCACCCTCTCCCGGCAGCGCGGCGATCATTGCTTCGCCCTGCGAGACGGCGATTGGCGTATCTATGACGAATACTTTTTTGTCCGCTTCCTGTTGGTCGATGCCCGCTTCACGAAGCGCGTCGGTAAAGGGGCGGGCGGAACTATCGCCGCCGGGAACCTCTTCGCCGTTCAGTTCGATGAGGATGTTGTCGATACCCAGACCGTTGACGGCTGCAAGGACGTGCTCGATGGTGCTTATTGAGACGGTCCCGTCGTGGATGCTGGTTCGTCGGTCCTGGTTCGGTTCGAGATTGGCGACGGTGGCGCTGATGCGGGCGGGGTTCGGCATGTCGGTTCGCACGAACACTATCCCTGTGTTCGCTTCGGACGGGCGAAAGAGCAATTTGGTCTCGACGCCGCTGAACAACGCCGGACCGTTGATGTCCACTTCGGTTTTAATCGTTTGCTGATTCAAGGGCTGATAGCCTCTTCTCGAGTTCTTGAACCTTTTTCCGCAATTCCGGTAATTCGGACGTTATCTTCCAGACCCGCAACTGCTTCGTGGCCTGAATGGCGGGATAACCGGCGACCTTCGTGCCGTCGGGAACGTCCTTGAATGTAATGGATCCTGTCGCCACCTTCACACCCGTTCCGACCGTGGTATTGTCAAGAGCGCCCGCCCGCCCGCCGAATGCGGTGTAATCGCCCACCACTGTGCTTCCGCCGATTCCAGCCTGCCCGGCCAGAATGCACCCTCGTCCAATCTGGACATTGTGCGCTACTTGAACAAGATTGTCTATCTTCGTTCCATCGCCGATGCGTGTAGCTCCGAATTTCCCGCGGTCAACGCAGCTGCACGCGCCGATGTCCACCTCGTCGCCTATCTCGACGGTGCCGATATGCGGAATCTGATTATGCCGGCCTTCAGCGAAATAATACCCGAAGCCGACCGACCCGATTACCGTACACGGACCGATTCGGCAGTTGCATCCTATCCGGCATCCGCTGACGATGACCGTGCCGGGATACAGGATGGTTTTTTCGCCAATGGCCGCACCGGCTCCGACGGTAACGTTGGCACAGAGCACCGCGCCGTCGGCGATTTTCGCACCGCTTCCGACGACCACGCCGGGTCCGACAGCCACACCTTCGCCAATTTCGGCGTCTCGGGCGACATCGGCTTTGGGATGCACGCCTACCGGCTGAAGGTCTTCAGGCGGTGCAAGCATCGTCATCACCTCGGACACTGCGGCCATGACGTTATCGACACAGATAAGCGTCATTTCGGCCTGCGGATGCTCCCGTGCGACAATAACGGCGCAAGCCTGCGTATCGGAGAGTCTATCGGCAAGCCTGGCGTCTGCCAGGAATGTAACGTCTCCGGCGCAGGCCGACGACAGCGGGGCGATACCGGTGATAACGGCATCGCCGTCGCCGACGACCTCGCCGCCCAGGCGTTGGGCGAGTTCACTGGCTGTAAGGTTGAAATCGATCATTGTTTCGGGAGATATAATATCTTCACTGAGATGATTCGGCAAGTCAGGTATTGGTAATTGGTAATTGGTAATTCGTAATTGGTAAAAGAAACTGATACCTGATTACGAGTTACGAATTACGAATCACGAAATTTCATTTCGGTCGTTTGGCGTATTGGCTGTTCACCCAATTCAGCACATCGTCGGTCAGGTCAATAGCGGGATTGTGGTACAGGCACTTGCGCTGGGCTATTTTATTGAGCAGTTCCGTGGTGGTCTGGCTGGGGATAGGGATGTCCTCGCGGTGCATAACAAGGTCGCATCCCCGTTTTTTTGCTACCGTTTCGATGGCGATGAGGATTTCGCGGTACATCTCCTCGGTGAGCCGACGGTGCCAGCGCATCGCCGTTTGTTCTTTGATTTTACGCCACACCGACTGCTTCAAGGCGAGTTCCTGCAACTGGGTCGATTTTTGTTCGTGAATTTTCGAGCCTGGCTCGAGACCTTTGACCATCTCTTCGAGTTGCTTGATCTCATCGATGCGTATTTTATCCTCAGCGGCGATGGTCTTACGCTTCTGAGTGAATTCTTCGTTAAGGTCTTTGGCACGCTGGTATTTATTGAAAACAGCGGCGACATCGCAAACGGATACACACGTCGGTTTGGCCGCTGCGACGACCGGGGCATTCTGGGCTGAAGAGCGACTGAAAATCGCAACGACTGCCAGTAAAAGAACCACGACAATCAAAAGTGTCCTGGAAGATTTCATATCATTATTCTCCTTCGTTTGACAAAAAGAAATTCACCGCAGTCCTACGGACTGCGATCTCTGCGGTTTATTTTGTTATGGTTTTTTAGAAAACCCATCCGATGCTGAAACTGACCAGTTGCGTGTCGTCTTCGCTGGTTTTGTTGATTGGGAAGCCGAAGTCGATGCTCATCGGGACCGGTCCGAAGAACGGTAGTTGCAGCCTCACCCCGACGCCGGCGGAGACGCGGTAGTCCTTAATTTCGATATTTTTTTCCACCGTCCCGCTGTCGAGGAATACGACGCCGCGCAGAGCGCGTCCGATAATGGGGAAGGAGTATTCACCGCCGAGGAAAGTTTTGAAGTCGCCGCCGACGACCTTGTCTTTCCGGCCTTGTCTTGGGCTGATTCCCCGGAAGTCGAATCCGCGGACCGAGCCTAACCCGCCGCCATAGTATCGTTCAAAGACGGGCGCGTCGCCGAAGATAGCGCCGGCAGAAGCGCGAACGGCCAGGATGTGCTTACGGTCGATTGCGTCGGTATAGACGGTATGGTAGATGTGGTAATCGGCATCGGCGCGTCCGAATGTGAAATCGCCCATGACCTGCTCGTAACTGACTTTTAAGCGGTCGCCGTCGGACGGTAGCCACCGGCTGTCGGTCCTGTCGCGCACCAGCATACCCTTAGCGCCTGTCAGGAATGTGGTTCCTTTCACGTCTCGGACGTCTCGCGGCGCATGGCGGCTGAGGTCGTCAACCCGTATGCCTTCTGCCCGCCCCGACACTTCACCGTACCAGCGGTTCTTGAAGCGGTGTCCGACGCTGACATTGCCGCCGTAGCGTGTCTCGTCGTAGCATTCTCTGTTCGATGTGAACGCGAACGCGCGTGTCCCCAGCGAATAAGGTTTATCGAACAGGTACGGTTCTCGCCAATCAATGTAGAAACGCATGAATTCCGTTCCCGGTTCGGCGCTTACTCGCAGTGTCTGTCCGCCGCCCCTGAAGGAGCGTTTTCCGCTTCGGTCACGCCGACCGAAAATGTCAAAATTACGCTCTGTGAAGGAGATATTCCCCAGCAGCCCTGCGTTGCTGGAGATACCCGCGCCGATGAGGAACTGGGCGGTTTTGGTCTCCGTTACTTCGGCCACAGCGTTTCTGACGCCGGGCGCGTCACCGTAGGGCGTGATTGTAACTTTACTGAAAAATCCGGTTTCCATAAGCCGCTTGCGCGATTCCTCCGCTGCGACGGAGTTGTACATTTGTCCGGGGTCAAGACGCAACTGGCGGCGAATGACGTTCATCTTGGTTACGTCGTTTCCGCGAATGTCGATCTGACCGACCCGAAACTGCTGCCCCTCGTCAATGGTATAGACCAGGTCAACCAGGCCGGGCTTATCGGTGTACCTGGTCTTGACCGAGACGTTCGCCTCGATGTGTCCGATCTCGCCGTATGAATTACGGATGCTCGCAAGGTCCCGGTTGAGCGTCAGTCCCTTGTAGTACTCGCCGGCAAGGAGTTTGAGATCCTTGCGTAGTTCGTCGGGTGAGAAAACCTTGCTTCCATGAAAGACGGTATTGCGGACGCTGTAATGAGGTCCTTCGTCAATGACGAATACCAGGACGACTTTTTTCTTATTGGCGGAGAATTCCTTCCTGCAATCGACGACGGCGTCGAGGAATCCTTCCGACCGGTAGAAGTTTCGCAGGTCTGTAATGTCCCTGTCGGCGGTTTCGGTATCGAGTGTTCCGGGCAGGAAAGGCCAGAGTTTCGCCTTGCTTGAAATTTTGCCTTTGAGTTTCCGTGCTTTGAAGGATGAATTACCCTGGAAGCGGATTTTCCGGATCGAGACCTTTGATCCTTCGACGATTTCATAGACGAGTTTCCCTGCGTCGCGGAGGGCGGACTGGTTGATTTTGACCTCGACGAAATGGTATCCGGCGGAGCGGTATTTGCTTTGTATCACCCGTTTGCCGCTTTCTATCCGGAATTTGTCTATCGGATCGCCGCCGCCGAAAGTCAGCATCGCCGCGAGCGTAACATCTTTGAAGGCCTTGTTTCCCTCGAAAATCACCGCCTCGATGAGAGGGCGTTCCGTTATGGTGAATGTAACGATAATACCCTTGTCGGTCTGCGTCTTTGTGGCGACGATATTGCTGTACCGTCGTGTTTTCAGCAGTCTTTGTTCGTCGTCGCGGACGACCTGTTCGCTGTAGGGTTGGCCCGGACGGGTTTTGACATCGGAAAGAACAGCCGATTCGCTCAGGACCTTGTTTCCCTCGACGCGAACCTCCACGACCGTATCCGGCGCGGAATTCTCTTTAGTCTGGGCCGAAGCCGCCACCGTCCATGTAAGACCCGCAAGCATCGCTGCCGCAAGTGCCGTTCGGCAGATATGGTTCACTTGGTATTCTCCCGCTGAACTTTACTGAATTGAGGAAAATGATACCTTTAGTGCGGGGGATGTCAAAGGTTTTTGGTGGGGTGATATGCTGGAAGTTGAAAAAAAGTATTAGCAGGGATACAGGGGATGCAAGGGATACATATTTAATAAAAGAAGATTTTTTTTGTATCCCCTGCATCCCCTGTATCCCTGCTGATTTTTTAAGTCAGAATCCGTATGCTTCTTCGGCGGCGTAGTTTTCGAATCGGATGCATTCAGGCAGGAATGTCAGCGGGATCGTGCCGATTGGTCCGTTGCGCTGCTTGGCGATGATCACATCGGTTTTGTTGGTCTGCTGGTATTCCGGGTCGTCGCGGTGGTAGTAGTCTTCGCGGTGCAGGAGGATGACCACGTCGGCGTCCTGCTCGATAGCGCCGCTCTCGCGGAGGTCGCTCATACGCGGGCGGTGTCCTTCCCGACCTTCAGCGGCGCGATTCAGTTGGCTCAGTACGACGATTGGTATATCCAGTTCGCGCGACAGAGCCTTGAGTCCTCGGGACATCTCGGCAATCTGCTGCTGGCGAGAGTCAGCCCTTCCCATCGGACTCATTAACTGGAGGTAATCGATGAATACGCAGTCCAGCCCGCTGCTCGCAGCCATTCGCCTGGCCTTGGCGCGGAGGCGGAGGATGTTTAGTTCGGCTGAATCGTCGATGAAGATTTTCGCTTTTTCCAGTTCGCCTGCCGCCATTTGCAGATGAGTCCAGTCTTCTGCGGAAGGATTTCCCCGTCGCAGGCGAGCGGCATTCTGGCGTGCGCGGGCGCAGAGGAACCGCAGCGCCAATTGCGCCTTGGACATCTCCAGCGAAAACAGAAGGACTTTCCGGTTGTCCTCGACGGACATGTATTCGGCCATGTTCAATGCCAGGGCGGTCTTTCCCATCGACGGACGACCGGCCACGACGATCATCTCGCTCTTCTGGAATCCTGCGGTCAGTTCGTCGAGTTTGAAATATCCAGTGGCTACGCCGGTGATCATCGAACCGTCGGCGGCCGATAGCGTCTCGAACGTATGTTGGAGGAGGCTTTCGAGGCTTTTGGCGTTGTCGCCGATCTGGCGTGATGCGATCTTGAATATGGAGTGTTCCGCCTGGTCGAGTATCTCGGCGGGATTGTCTGAACTTTCGTATGCGTCCTGGATGATTTGCTGATTGGCGGCGATGAGGCTTCGAAGCAGCGCCTTGTCGCGGACCAGCATGGCGTAGTATTCGATATTCGCAGCCGAGGGAACGCTCTCGGCGAGTGAGACCAGATATTCGTCCCCGCCGACGCGTTCGAGCAGTTTTGACCGCTGCAATTCTTCGCTGAGCGTTACCAGGTCGATTGGCTTTCCGGAGTTGTGCATCCCGCAGAGCGCGTCATAGATAATTCGGTGCGACGGGCGGAAGAAGTCGTCTCCCTGCGTGATATGCACGGCTATGTCTATGGTTCCGGGGTCCAGCATCATTGATCCGAGGACGCACACTTCGGCATCGATGGAGTTCGGAAGTGCACGTTGGTTCGGCGCGACGGATTTTTCACCCTTACCGACGGCGTTTGGGGCCGGGACGTATCGAGTCTCGGAGGTGTCGGTTTTTGCGGCCGTTGTTTCCGGGGCGGAAGTGCCGGTGTCGGATGGTCCCGCCGTAGTCATCAATTTTCCTCAGTATCGTACTGCTGCTGGGTATCGCTTTGGTTTTCCCGAACCGCCTGCTCTGTGCTTTCGTCGGGATCGCTCGGAGGTACGATCCACACGCTGATAGCGGAAGAGACGTCTTCGGAGAACCGTATGGTTACCTCGTATTTGTCGAGTGTCCCGATCGGTTCGGTGAGTACGACGTTTTTGTCTTCGATGTGGAAACCTTCGCCGTCCAGGGCTGCGACTATCTGCGCAGGCCCTACCGAACCGTAAAGGTGTCCTTCCTCGTTTGCCATAGCGGTTATGATAATCTCTTTACCGTCCAGCAATTCGGCGCGTGCTTCGAGTTCTTTGCGCTGCTTTGCCATTTGTTCGAGGTATGCCTGTTTTGCTGCTTCGATGGATTTCATATTGGCTTCGGTGGGTTCCATCGCCAGTCCCTGGGGAAGCAGGTAATTTCGCGCATATCCCGGTTTGACGTTCACGACATCGCCGACATGACCCAATTTATCTATACTTTGACGCAAAAGAAGTTTCATCCGACAACCCTTTCTTATGCAGATTGTAACCAGCGTTTAATACCAATTACCAATTACGAATTACCATTTTTTTCTACGTTATATACGGCATCAGTCCCAGGAACCGGGCCTTCTTGATTGCCCGCTTGGCACTTCGTTGATGACGGGCGCAGTTACCGCTGCGTTTTCGGGAAAATATTTTACCGTGCTGGGTAACGAGTTTCTGAAGGACGCCGATGTCCTTGTAATCTATCTCGGTGGTTTTGTCACGGCAAAACCGGCACTTACTCTGTTCGTAGTATCGGGACCGGTTTTTCCTTCCGGTATCCGTTTTACCTCTTCCTGAACGTTCGAATGGTTTCCTGGGCATATCTTTATTTTCTCCTGTACTTACCACGCCTGCCTGCCGGCAGGTAGGAATTTCGCAAATTACTGCGAATTACACGAATTTAGAACGGTATATCGTCTCCCGGTGGGGGGGCTGGTTCAGTTTGTTGTTGTGGCGGGTTGTCGTATCCACCGCCGAGGTCGTCATGCGGCGCTTGTGATGGCGGCTGCTGGTTACTCTGACCCTGCTGGGGCGCCGCTCGTCCTTGTCCGCCTTGCCCGCCTTGTCCGAGAAACTGGAAACTCTGGACGGATACGTGGTGCTTGGAACGCTTCTGCCCGTCCTTATCTTCCCACCTGTCCAACCGAAGTCGGCCCTCAACAAGTACGGACCGCCCCTTGGACATGTATTGGTTGAAGGTCTCTGCCTGTTTACCAAAGACGCTGCAGTCGATGAAACAGGTATCTTCCCGTTGTTCGCCGTCCTGGCTTCGCCAGCGGTGATTTATCGCCAGACCGAACTCGCAGACGGCTGTCTGGCTTGGAAGATATTTCAACTGCGGGTCGCGAGTAATGTTGCCCGCGAGGATTACCTTATTATAGTTAGCCATAGTGTTCTCGCTTTCTTTCGGGATACTTTGTTACGCCAGGTTAGTCCTTGTCTGTCGTATCGGCATCTTCGGTATCTTTGGTATCTTCGGTATCTTCGGTATCTTCGGCGTCTTCACTGGGCTGGGTTTCTGTTGCTTCCGAAACTTCGGGCGTTTCTGCCGCTTCCGGCGTTTCTGTTTCCGGTGTTTGCGTTACTTCCGACGTTTCTGTCGCTTCTGTTGGTTCCGGTGTCGCGGGCGATTCGTCGGATTCGTCGGGTTTGGTTTCTTCCTGCGTCGTCTGTTCGTCCGACTCGGCCTCTTTCTTCGCGGCGAGTTCAGCGTCGGCTTCGGCCTGGCGTGATTCGGCGATGGTGGCGGGGGTGTCGGCGTTAATCTGTTCTTCGCTGACGTGGTCGCCTGAGAGTATCATCGCTCGCAGGAGGCGGTCGTTCAGTTGGATGTCGTGCTGCATTTCGTCGATCCTGGACGGATCGGCTTTGAAGTAGGTCAGCACGTACAGCGCCCGCTTTCGCCCCTTGATTTTGAATGCCAGTCGGCGTTCATCCCATGGTTTTATGCTGAGTATTTCGGCATCGGCCCGCTCAAGCACCTCGCGGATGGGTGCAGAGGTCGATTCAAAATCAGTATTGCCCGCATCCAGCAGGAACATCGCTTCGTATGTTTTCATATGTCCTTTCCCGTTTCCTGAGGCTCGTTCGAACTTCCGTCCTCGTAGTTATAGTGATTCATCACATAAGTTATATCCTTGTTTATCCAGTTCTCGGCAGCATCGGCTGCACGTTTGACCGCATCGGCGATAACAGGTTTTTCTTCCGCTCGAAACCTGCTTAGGACGTAATCGGCGGAATCCATTTTTTCCGGTGGTGCGTCGATACCGATTCGCACCCTTGCCAGTCGGTTCGTTCCCAGCGTTTTGATTATATCGTTCAGCCCGTTATGCCCGCCGGCCGATCCCGACGCTCTTGCCCGAATCCGACCCGTCGGCAAGGCTACGTCATCCAGCACTACAAGCACTGATTCGGGCCCTGCCTTGTAAAACGCCGTCATTTCCGCCACTGCCTGTCCCGAACGGTTCATAAACGTTCTCGGACCCGCCAGTAAAACTTTCTTCCCGCCGACGTTTGCCGCCCAGATTCTGGCGTGAAATTTTCGTTTTCCCTGTCCAGTTTCCCAGCGTCGCCGCAATTCTTTCAATACCATGAAACCTATATTGTGCCGCGTACCCTGATATTGCCGTCCCGGATTACCCAGTCCGACCACGAATTTCACGTCTGCGCCGCGTTCTTCCAAGTTCTGGCTCCGGCAGAAGTTACGACTTGTCCGACTCGGCCTGTTCACCCTCGGCGGATTCTTCTTCAGCCTTTTCGCCGATAACGTCAGGTTCGTCTGATACTTCTTCTTCGGTTACCGCTTCGACTTCCTCGGCTACGACAGACACCGAGGCGACCACTGTTTCCGGGTCGTCGTCCGTCATTACGCCTTCGGGAAGTTCCAGGTCCGCGATTCGAAGCACGTCACCGGTGTGCATCTCTGCAACGGCCACGCGCAGTTCTTCGGGGATATTCGTTACCACGCACCGTACGTTCAGGTCGGAGAGTTGCTGGCGGAGCACACCGTCTTCGTTTTCGACGCCGACGGGCGTTCCGCGAAGCACGATTGGAACGGTAACGTCCACCTGTTCGTCGAGGTTCACTCGCGTCAGGTCAACGTGGATTATTTCCTGTCCCATGTAATCGTACTGCACGTCCTTGATGAGCAAGTTATGCTCCTGCCCGTCCAGATCGCATTTGAGCAGCTGTTCACCGTGCCGGACAGCCAGTTCGATATCGTGCGACGAGAGGCTGACGGCCTGGTTTTCCTGCCCGTGACCATAAATTATTGCCGGAGTAAGGTTCTCCCGGCGAAGCCGGCAGGATTCCCTCGTACCCAATTTCTCACGTTTGCTGATCTTCAGAACTTCCATGGATTCGTTTCCTTATTATTTTGAAAACAGGCTGCTCGCCGATTCGCTGGAAAACAGACTGCTTACGGATTCGTCATTATGGATACAGTGGATCGCTTTTCCGATGAGTTCGGCTACGGATAGTACTTTCAAATTCAGCGCATTTACGGTCTCAGATGGGATGGGGATCGTGTCGGTAACGACTATTTCGTCAATCGGCGCTGCGGCGAGGCGTTCGATGGCCGGTCCGCATAGCAGGGCGTGAGTAGCGCCGACGTATATACGTTCAGCCCCCTCTTTCTTGCAGAGTTTGGCTGCCTCGCTGATGGTCCCTGCTGTGGAGATCATGTCATCGATCATCAGGACGGTTTTGCCTTTTACGTCCCCGATGACTCGTTCGATGATAACGTCTTTACCGCTGATGCGACGCTTGTCGATGACGGCGAAATCTCCACCGAGGTGCTCGGCGTATATGCGAGCGTGTTTGGCGTTACCGGCGTCGGGACTGACCAGCACAAGATTGTCCAGTTTGCATCGGCGGAAATAATTGTTAAGGACCGGTTCGGCGTAGAGGTTATCGACCGGGATGTCGAAGAAGCCTTGAATCTGCCCGGCATGAAGGTCTATTGTCAGAACGCGGTCTGCCCCGGCGGTGGAGATCAGATTTGCCACTAATTTAGCGGTAATCGGGACTCTTCCTTCGTCTTTACGGTCCTGACGGGCGTAACCGAAATACGGAATAACCGCTGTTACACGCTCCGACGAGGCGCGACGGGCGCAGTCGATGAAAATTAACAACTCCATCAGGCTGTCGTTGGTCGGTGGACACGTTGGCTGGATGAAGAATATGTCGCGTCCGCGGACGTCTTCATCGAGTTTAACCATAAATTCACCGTCCGGGAAAGTATCGGCAGTCAGAAGACCCAGCGGTAATCCCAGGTGCTCGGATATCTGCCGGGACAATACCGGATGCGCCCGACCTGAAAATACCTTCAGATTATCATTCAAATTATCCATGACTCGGTTTCCAGTCCCTAAACCTTAGTCTCAATTTTTTTCAACCCGGCCAGGACTTGAACCTGGAATGCGAGTACCAAAAACTCGTGTGTTACCAATTACACCACCGGGTTTTGTAGTAGTCACTACTTCGTTTAGCCGTCGTCGGCCTGCGGTGAGCCGTGCCGAACCGTACGACGACGCAACCATACGACGACGTAACAAAACCGACCGAATTATACGCCCAATCAAGGTCTTTCAGACAGCGGCGGTTGCCCGACCCGAGGCTTGGACGAGTGGCCGCTAATTACTCGCCCATTTCCCTTTCCGACGATGCTTCCGCCGACGGGACGCCCACAAGAGCCGACATTCAATGCAATGCTTATCGAACGACAACGATAACCTTACAGTCCCACCCAGCCCCGTGTCAATATAATTTCCCGCATTCATTTTAATTGTGTTGTTGAGACGTTTTATCATTAGGTGTATTATTCTTTGCGGTAGATATGGACTTATTGAGGCAAATGCGTAAGACGCTGACGTTCGGCGGGCTGCGGGTCGGTATGGAGATCGCACGCAGGGCGGACAATCGCGTCGTTGTCGAGAACCTTCGCAGCGTGCTTACGGGGCTGACGCGGGTGCTGCTTCCGCTTCGGGTGCGGCTGGCAAGAAACATGAAACTCGCCGGTGTTTATCGTCCCGAACTGCTCGACGCCTATTTCGCTCGCGCCGCCGATCAGATGGTCATGCTGGCGCATGTCTTCCGTGCCGGTTTCGCCCGCAGCGGATGCCCGGAAAAATTCAAATTCGACGACTCATTCGCACTGTTGGAGCAGGCCTATGCCACCGGCAGGGGGGTTATCAATATCGCTCCGCACATCTGCGGCTACCCGGTTTATCCCCCGATTGTCAGCCCGCGCATCCCTTGCAGCATCTACCTCCGCCGGAACAAGGATCCGCGAAAGATGCGGATTACCGAGGCCATTGGTCTGGCCGGTAAGGGGCACCTTGTCTATCCGCCCGAAGGCGCTACCAAAGCCCAGCGTCTTCAGGTCGCCATCGACGTGCTACGCGCCGGAAGGATGCTCTTCATCACGCCTGACACGCCGCGAAAGCCGAATCATGGAATACCCGTAACCATTTTGGGTCGGACGGTATATTTCCCCACTGGCGTGTTCGTAATGTCGCTTCGGACCGGCGCGCCGGTGGTTCCGACCGTCTGGCACTGGGAGAATGAGGCGTATCACATCCGCTACAGCCAGCCGATAGAACTGGCCCGAGGCGGGCGGGTAAAACAGAAGGTTGAAGATGCCACTCGCAGATGGGCCGAAAGCGTCGATGCCTTTCTCCACGAGCATCCGGAGATGTGGTGGAACTGGCTTGACAAACGCTGGACACGGATCATCCGAGGATGAGAAAAACCAACAGATTGCCAATTGGCAATTGGAAATTAAAAAATCCCAGCCCACGGAATGCTTTCCGTGGGCTGGGGATACCACTAATAAATTCTTCCGTCGTCGTGCCGAGCGAAGATACGCCTGGGCGGACGACGGCTATGCGACACATAGTGTCCCCACGGGAAGCATCCCTTTGGGAAACATTTACATCTGTGTAATCCGCGTAATCCGTGGACTACTTCTTGCGGCGAATCAATGCCAGCCCGCCAAGAGCCAGAAGCGTCAGCGTCGCCGGCTCAGGGACGAAGTTGACCTCGTCGCCGTTTGACGCAGTCGGGTACTCCGCACCTGCCGAGCCCCACACAAGCTGTCCAGTGAGCTCATACGGCACGAGAGTCAGCGTGGTCGCTGCACCCGACCATGTGAACTTACCAGAGCAAACCTCGCTCCACA
>JAUVIQ010000225.1 GCA_030592655.1 Planctomycetales bacterium
ATCGTCTAGGCCCGCTGATCGAACTGGCCGGGGCGGTCCCAGGCGTGCTGGTTATCGACGAGGCCTACGTGGACTTCGCCGAGTTCGACTGCCTGGGCCTTGTTCGCCGGTGCGAAAACATTATTGTCCTGCGAACGCTTTCGAAGGGATATTCGCTGGCGGGTCTGCGTTTAGGTTTCGGCGTAGCCCAGCCGGCATTGCTGGAAGGCTTGCAGAAGGTCAAAGACAGTTACAATGTCGATGCCGTCGCCGCCGCGGTCGGAGCGGCTGCCTTCGCCGACCAGGAACACAAAAACGCAAACGCCGAGAAGGTCAAAGCCTCCCGCGCGAAACTGGAAGCCGATTTGAAGGTGATAGATTTCCGCGTCTGGCCTTCGCAGGCGAATTTTCTCCTGACCCGCCCGCCCGAAGGCGATGCAGAACGCATCTACCAAGGCCTGAAGGCAGGGGGAATCCTCGTCCGATATTTCAATCAGCCGGGACTTGACGACAAACTGCGAATCACCGTCGGCACAGATGAACAAAACGCGGCGCTGATAGCAACGATGAAAGAATTGGTAGAGTGCAAGGAGTAGTCAATGGCCAGTAAATGTCCTCAATGCGGTACGGAAGTAACCATGTACGATAAGAAATGCCCCGAGTGTGGTGCGCCTTTGCCTGAGAACACGGGGTTGAGCTATGAGAAATACAGGGAGTATGAGAAATACAGGAAGTTTGAAGACGCTAAAATAGGGAACTTTTTCCTGCTTGTGGGAATGATTGTGAGTGTGTTTAACTGCATCGGGAGTATTATCGGGGGCATTGTTCTTATGTTTCAAGGCAAAGTGCTCCTGGTGATCTTGGCGCCCGTTATCGCTCTCATTGGTTTCTGTATGCATGCCGCGATGTTCGTCGTTTTTAAACGGTTAAGGAACATGTAGTCCTTTGGCGGGAAGGAAATTTGTTATGGACGAATGCCCAATATGCGGGAAAGTAACGCAAGGCAATCCTGATGTTTGTCCTGCGTGCGGCACTCCGCTGAAAATTGACGGATTGACGCTAAAAGGGGCAGAAGATGCAATCGACAACGGCAGCAGCGGCGGGTTTGGGAAGTTCTGCTTGGCGCTGGGGATGGTTATATCCCTGCTCCATTGCGTGATCATAGTAGTTGGCGGGTTCTTCATGACGATATACCAGCCGAAGATGATATTTCTATGGTTGCTTGCCGTTCCTCTGGGCTTTTGCCTTACCGTAGCGCAGTATATAGTATTCCGAAAAGTTCACGAGATATACGATTTTAAACCCGAATCGAATGCGAGCGATAAATGAAAAAACGCACTGCCACAATTAAACGCAAGACCAAAGAAACCGAAATCGAACTGACGCTGGACCTTGACGGGACCGGAAAAGTCGCCGCCGACACCGGCGTGGGTTTTCTCGACCACATGCTCGACCACCTCGGCAAGCACAGCCTCTCGGACATTACCGTCAAAGCCGCAGGCGACATCGAAGTGGACGACCACCACACAACCGAAGACGTGGCTATCTGTCTGGGTGAAGCCATGGCCAAAGCGCTCGGCGACAAAGCTGGCATCCGCCGCTATGGATGGGCGTCGGTTCCGATGGAAGACGCGCTGGCCAACGTCGCGCTGGACCTTTCAGGCCGGCCTGCGGTGGTATTTAATGTTCCGTTTGTGGGCGAGAAGATCGGCGCGTTCGACGTGCAGTTGATTGAGGAGTTTCTCCGCCGCTTCGCAGCCACTGCTGGGATGAACCTGCACGTCAACGTCCCTTACGGCGCAAACGACCACCACATCGCCGAAGCCATCTTCAAAGCCGTCGCCCAGTCCCTCCGCACCGCAAAGTCCGACGATCCCGCCCGTGCCGGAGAAGTGCCAAGCACAAAGGGAACGCTGTAGGGTAGCGAACATCGCTGAAGGGCAAGCCATTCGAAATCCCCGGAATTTCGATACGGTTTGAAATCAGTGAGTGGAGATGGGAATGATATTAATAGTGGGAATTTTCCTGATTGCCGCCTTCGCGGCGGGGTGAGCGAAAGGAACTACGCCGCCGGCGAATACGGTCATTTTTCTATAACCTCTATATCATCTGTAGAAACCCAGAACTCGCACCGAAGATACGAACCAGTGAGAATTCGTACTTGTCGAAGATAAGGATAGGAATCATTGATGATGCGGGCGCGAGCTCTGTAGGGCAGCCGAACTAAACGATCCTGTTCAACCAACGCCGGCAGGCCAGCGAAGCCGTCGGCTTCTGTACATTTCAGATATTCGTCATACGACCTTTTATCAATCGCCCCTATTATCGCTGCATCGCTATCATCGCTCTGTCGCAATGAGACCAAATCGCCAATTGAGGCCGATCGCTCAGAAACTTTCGTCCCGGAAGAATCAGATTGTAAAGCCATGATACAGATACAAACGACGATGGCGATAATAGAAAGTATCACGCCAGCCAAAACCCGAATAGGACTAAACCGCTCGGATTGGCAATACGGACACTTTGTCGCCTTCTCATTAATCCATTCTTTGCATTTGGGACATCGCTTCTTTCCGGAGGGCTTTGTCTGGTTTGTTGGAAGTTGCACCGGGGCAGGAATGGGAATCGAGACCTGATGCTTACAAGTCGGGCATTGCGCGGTTTTACCGGCATAAGCATCGGGCGCCTTGAACGATTCCTTACATCGCGGGCACTGTACTTTGATCATTGTTCCGCCCTCGCAAACGGGAGAAACCGGGAAGGTTTCCGATTTTTCCAATGATTTTTCCAATGGACTATTTTATTATAGCACTACAGTCGAACCTCGATACCCTTCTTTGTCAAGTGCTGCTTCATCTGTGCGATGGTGAACTTTCCGAAGTGGGCGATTGAAGCCACCAATACGGCTGCGGCGTGGCCTTCGAGAATGGCCTCGGAAAGGTGTTCCAATTCGCCGGCTCCGCCGGAGGCGATTACCGGAACGGAGACCGCGTCGGCAATCGCGCGGGTCATGGGGATATCGTAGCCGGCCTGCGTGCCGTCGGCGTCCATGCTCGTTGGAAGAATAGTGCCCGCGCCCAGCGCAACGACCTTTTCGGCCCATTCGACCGCATCAATACCCGCCGGTTCGCGTCCGCCGCGAACCATCACCTCAAAGCCCGACGGCAGTGAATCGTTCTTTCGTGTGTCGATGGCGACGGTGATTTTTTCGCTGCCGAACTTCTCGGCTGCTTCCTTAACCAGGTCGGGGTTGCGGACGGCTGCGGTGTTGACGGAGACCTTACTTGCCCCGACGTCGAACAGTCGCTGCATGTCGTCGGTGCCGGCGATTCCGCCGCCGACGGTCAGCGGGACGGAAATTCCATCAGCCGTTCGTTTAACAGCATCGGCCATGGTCTTTCGCCCTTCGACCGTTGCGGTGATGTCGAGGAAGACCAGTTCATCTGCCCCTGCTTCGCTGTAGGCGGCTGCCGCCTCGGCAGGGTCGCCGACTTCCTTGAGTTCCACAAAATGCACGCCCTTGACAAGCCGGCCGTCCTTGACGTCCAGGCACGGTATGATCTTTTTATAATCCATGATTCCTTCCTTAAATTATTTCCACATGAGTGAACCTGAACCGTTCCGGTTTTTTACTTTGACGTCTTCGCCGAAGGCGTTCAGTTCGGCGAGGTGTTTTTCGCTGATGGTGGCTTCGAGGGTAACGTTGCTTTCGTGGTATTGCCTGTCTGCGGTTCGCACGTGTTGGGCGATGTATTGCATCAGCATTCCGTTGGCGCAGTTGGCTTCGATGGTAACGCGAACTTGCCGGCCCTGAATTCTCTGGAGCACTGTTTCGATGACGGCTTGGGCGTTTTCGCCGGTGGCAGCCGAGGTGAAGATCGCGTGAGGATGTTTATCGGTCAACACCGTTCGGACAGTCGGATCGATTATGCGGTCGGTCTTGTTCAGCAGGAGCAGTTGGTCCTTTTTCCCGCATCCAAGTTCGTCGAGGACGACCTTGACGGCTTGGATTTGCCGTTCGACGCGCGGGGCCGATGCGTCTGCTACGTGCAGCAGCAGGTCAGCGCCGATTGCTTCCTCGAGCGTCGCCCGGAACGACGCGATCAGATGGTGCGGGAGTTTGCTTATGAAACCGACCGTATCGCTCAGCAATGCGACCTGCCCGTCGCCGAGGTTCCAGCGTCGCGTGCGTGTCTCCAGCGTGGCGAAGAGTTGGTCGGCGACGCCGACGCCGGCATCGGTCAGGAGGTTCATCAACGTGCTTTTTCCGGCATTGGTGTATCCGACGAGGCAGATGAGGAAATTTCCCCGCCGGGATTTGATGGTGCGTTGTTTGCGTTTGTCTATTTCGGCGATTCGGCGTTTGAGTTCGGCGACGCGTTTTCGGACCAGTCGGCGGTCGATTTCGATTTGTTTTTCGCCGGGTCCGCGCGTTCCGATCCCGCCGACGGACGCTGCGGCGCTGGTGGCTCCGCCGGCGATGCGTTCGAGGTGCGTCCACATGTGCCGGAGACGCGGATAGGTGTACTCCAGTTGCGCCAGTTCCACCTGGAGTTTCGCCTCCCGGCTTCGGGCGTGGGCGGCGAAAATGTCCAGGATAACCTCG
>JAUVIQ010000082.1 GCA_030592655.1 Planctomycetales bacterium
GTCGAGGTTGAAACCATAGACCAGGTCGAGCGATTCGACGTCCAGGTGCGAGACGCCCAGGAAGTATCGGCTTCGGTCCAGCACCCATTCGTGCTGCTCGTAAGCGGTCTCGGCTTCGGACGGATTGAACGCCCCGGTCGAAAGACGCCGCATCTCAAGCCCAAGCCATCGATATGACCCGTTGCCGCGGTCGCCCTCAAGAACGTATTCGCCGTTTTCACGCTGGTGAAAATCGGTCATGTCCGGAAACTGCTTCTGGACGGTCTCGCAGAAATGCAGCACGGTCTCCCGACCCTGCGGCAGGGGTAGAGAAGTATGCAGGTCCATGTTGATGAAAAAATCGTCGCTGAAATTACCGAAACCGGAACTCATCGCCGGACTCCTTCGCTCTGGCTTGACCACACACAAATGCCTGGGAACAAAATGCGATTCTACCCGAAACAACCCGAAATTCAAAGACCAAAATATTCCGACGCCCCCAATCTCTGAATTTTGCGAAGCGGCATGACCCATGTGAGCATATCCATCGGCCCCGGTTCGACGTGGGCAAATGTATTGATTGGGCGGGTGCCAAGCAGGCGAAAACCGGCGTTTCGCAGAAAGGCTGCGACGGGACGATTTGGGCTGAGCGTTTCGGCGTGGATGCCGGGGACGCCCAACGATTTCATCCGTTCGCTGAAGGTCCGAAACAGCCGCCGGCCCAGACCCTGCCTGCGTGCTCCGGCAAGAAGATTAAAATGAAACGTCGCGGGATATTCCTTTTCCACGCAATGGGGCAGTTCCAACTCGCTGTGAGCGAAAGAGCGAAGAAACGCCGCCAAAGCCTTTCGCGCCGTCCGCCGACGCATCAGGCGTTTGCGAATAACTCGCAGGACCATTCCCGGCAGCAGGAAAGGGACGAAACGCCCGAAACGCTTCACGTCGGCAGTGCCGGTCAGATAACCAACCACCTGGTCGTCGTCGCATCGGCAGGCGACCCACGTATGCTTCGGCTCGCGGTCGGTGAAGTATCGCGTCCAGTATTCCGCCCATAGCCAATCGTCGGGAATGTGTTTATCGTCGGGTTGGCCCATCCAGGCGGTGGCGATACAGATTCGCCGTATCGCCGGGCGGTCGCCGGGCCGGTAAGGACGGATGAAACAAGTGGTTGTCATTTGCGTTTTGCCCGGCGTTTGGGGCGGAGGTGCAGTTCGGGCGGTTTCTGGCCTACGACGGTGTTCGGGGCGACCGATTCGGTTATGAATGTGTTTCCGCCGATCGTGCTGCCTTTGCCGATGGTCGTCTTGCCGAGGATCGTCGCGTTTGCGTAAATGGTAACGCCGTCGCCGATAATCGGATGCCGGCCTATCCCGCGAATCACCCGCCCTCGCTCGTCCTTGGGGAACGACAAGGCTCCGAGCGTAACGCCCTGGTAAATCTTGACGTTGTTTCCGATGCGGGTAGTCTCGCCGATGACTACGCCGGTTGCGTGGTCGATGAAGAAACTCTTTCCCACAGTCGCGCCGGGATGGATATCGACGCCGGTGGCGCTGTGGGCGTATTCGGTCATTACCCTCGGCATCAGCGGGACACCCAGGCAGTTCAGTTCGTGCGCGAGGCGGTAGATCGTAATCGCGCGAAAACCGGGGTAGCAGTAGATGACTTCTTCGATATTTTTGGCCGCCGGGTCGCCGTCGTAACCGGCCTGGGCGTCAAGGGCGAGCATTTTGCGAATCGCCGGTATCCGGCATAGAAATTTATCGGCCAGTCCTGTAGCCTTTTTCCTGTCGGCGCGTTCGGTGCGGACGCTGTCCCGCTCGGCATGGCGGAGGCAGTGATAAATCTGCTCGGATAGTTGCTTTTCCAGGCGTACCAGCAGTCCTCCGACGTGGTATCGGACGTTCTGCTTCGTCAGGGCCAATTGTCCGAAGTATCCCGGAAACAGTAGTTGGCGCAATTCGACGATAATCTCGACGATTGCGTCCCGGCTTGGCAGAAAGGCTGAACCGATCCGCTGCGTCCGTTTATCGGAGCGATAAGACGCCAGTATCGCGCCGGTCAGTTTATCCAGTTCGTTGTTCACACTATTTCTTCGACATTCTGCTGTATTTTGATAATCGCATCGACCAGGCCGTTGACGTCCTCGGCCGAGCCCATCAGATTGCGTCCGTGGCTGATGGTAAGTCTCTCTTCATAAGCGAGTTTTTCGGCGACCGGGCAGTGGACTTTTGTGTAGTCGATTTCTCTGCCGTGCTTGTCGCCGACCCAACTGGGACCGAAGAGTTTTTCCTGATACAGACGGCCTTTGTAAAGCGGTGTGGTGTAAAGACCGCTCATGGCGTATCCCTCTGCCTGGAGGACTTCGATGAACTTGTCGCGGTGCAGGCCCTTGAATTTCTCCGCTTCATAGATAAGCGGGATGTTGTATCCGTTCAGTCGCGTTACCCGCTCGTCCATTTCATAAGTGAGTCCGTCGATTTCTCCGAGGCGGTCGAAGAAGATTTGGGCGTTCTTCATCCTGCGTGCGATCTGGTCGTCGATGCGCGTGAACTGCACCTTCAGGACTGCGGCCTGGAACTCGCTCATCCGCCAGTTGCTGGTCATCAGCGGTTCGGGGTATCCGTAACCGAAACGTCGCAGGCTATCGCACAGCGCGGCGTAATCGTCGTCGTTGGTCGTCATGATGCCACCGTCGCCTGAGACCATCATCTTCTCGGACTGGAAACTGAACGAGCCGATATCGCCGATAGCGCCGACCCGCACGCCCTTCCACTCGCTGCCATGGGCGTGGGCGGCGTCCTCAATGACCTTGATGTCGTGCTTGCGAGCGACTTCCATAATACCGTCCATGTCAGCGGGCGTTCCGCCGATATGGACGGGAATGACCGCGCGGGTCCGGTCGGTAACAGCCGCTTCGAACGCCTTGGGGCAGAGATTGCTGCTGTTGCGCTCGACGTCTGCGAAGACCGGAATCGCCCCGACCATCAGCGCGCACAGACCCGTCGCGCAGAACGTCAGCGGCGGGATAATCACCTCGTCGCCGGCGCCGACGCCGAACGCGCGAAGCGCGATCTCCATCGTTACCGTACCGTTATTGGCGCAGATGGCGTGCTTGGCGTGCTGGTAGGCGGCGAACATCTCCTCGAACTCAGATACTTCAGGCCCCTGCTGCCAGCGCCCGCTATCGGCGACGCGAGCGAGGGCTTCGCACTCTGCCTGATCATGTTGAGGCCATTCTATCCGTTCCTGCGGCGTAGCCCGCACGGGCGTTCCGCCTGTTATCGCTAGTTTTCCCATTTTCAAAATATCCTTTCTTATTGCCGATACCTCATGCCCGGCAGCAGTTTTTGTAAGCGACCTTCCGAGATTACCCAACTTTGACGGTTTTTGCCGGCAGTGAAACTGTCTCAATTTGCGAGAGGTTTAATTTCTTGCTGGCGTGGTCGATGTCAATCCCGACGATGTTACCATTTTTGTCAAGATCAACCACCACTCCATCGGTTACTTCGACAGAATTGGCACTGTCGCTTTCGCTAAGGTCGATGTAAAGAGAATCGGTTTCGGGATAGTATTCAATCTTCATTTTTCGCTCCCGGTTGCGCAAAACGGCGGTCTGGAAAGGCATTGTGGACGGTTTTCCCGTCCTCCAATGTTACCACGCGCAGGGCCGTTCTACCTAACGCCTCCACAAAGCCCCAAAAGCGGATACGCCCGTCCGGTTGTACTTCCCGGCGCACGGGATTGTCCAATACTGATTCTACCCATTCGATCCGCAAATAGGAACGCTTTCGAAGCACTTGCTCCCGGAAATAACGTGTAGTTTTGATCAACGGTATTCGATTTCCGATTACTTATTTTCTTCTTTCGCCTTTTTCGCGTTAGCGATTATCTGTTGCTGGACGTTTCCGGGGACCGGGTCGTAGTGGCTCAGTTCCATCGTGTAGGAGCCTTGCCCGCCGGTAACTGACCGCAGTTGACTGTTGTACTGGATGACTTCAGCCAGCGGGGCCTGGGCGCTGATGGAGACGATACCGCCCGGAAGCATGTCCTGTCCGAGAATTCGCCCTCGCCGGCCTGAAAGGTCCCCGGCAATGTCGCCCATGTACTGGCTGGGGACCGTAATCTCCATAGTAACGATCGGTTCGAGCAGGACGGCCTTTGCCTTTTGTACCGCGTCGATGAAAGCGAATTTACCGGCGGTGCGGAAGGCGATTTCCTTGGAATCGACCGGGTGGTGTTTTCCGTCGGTGATAACGGCCTTCAGGTCCTGCATCGGGTATCCTGCGACAGCCCCGGCGGCAATCACGTCGCGGACGCCCTTTTCGATGGCAGGGAGATACTGTCGCGGAATCGACTCGCCGAAGAGTTCCTGCTCGAAGACGAACCCGCTTCCCTGTTCGAGCGGTTCGACGCGAAGATAGACCTCTCCGAACTGACCCGATCCCCCGGTCTGCTTCTTGTGACGGTAGTGCCCGTCAGCCTTGGTTGTAATCGACTCGCGGTAGGGAATTTTCGGCGGCTTGGTCTCGACATCCAGATTGAATCGACCGGCCATCTTCTTGAGCATCATCCTCAAGTGCAGGTCGCCGATACCGGAGATTACCGTCTCGTTGGTCTGGTTGTCGTGGAGGACGCCGAAGGTGGCGTCTTCTTCAGCCAGGCGGCTCAAGGCTTCGGATATTTTCCCTTCGTCGCCTCGGCTTTTAGGCGTAACTGCCAGCGAGTACATCGGCGTCGGAGCCGACGGTATCGATCCGAACATAGCGCCGCTATCGGCATGGAGGATGTCGCCGGTGCGAATTTCCTCGATCTTCGCCAATGCTACGATGTCGCCGGCGACTGCAGCGGATATTTCCGCCGTCTCAGCGCCCTGAATCTTCAGGACGTGCCCCGCCTTGAGGGTCTTTCGTTCGTCGCGGATCGTGAACGTGCTGTCGCCGGTGAGTTTCCCCTGGAGGATTCGTATCCACGAGAGTTTCCCGACGAACGGGTCTGCGGCGATTCGGAAGGCTTGAGCCACCAGCGGCTTGTCGGCATCGACTGCGATTTCGACGGCTTCGGCGTCCTCGCCTTCACCGTTGCACATCTGCCTGGGCGTAACGTCCGCCGGCGACGGAAAATACTTCGCTATCGCGTCGGTCAGTTCCGCCACGCCCACCTGCTCCCGTCCTGCCGTGAAGAAAAGCGGTATCACCGTCCCGGAAGTCATCGCGCCGGCGAACGCGCTACCGAGTTTGTCAGCCGGTATCTCCTCGCCGCCAAGATAGGCCTCCATCATCTCCTCGTCGGCCTCGATTACCGATTCGACCAGTTGCGTGTGCATCTCGGCAACGTCGCCGAAATCGGACGAACCCGAATCGTTACTGAAGCAATCGATGACTTTTTTACCACCTTCGGCAGGAAGGTTCATGCACTTGACCGCCTGGCCGAAGGTCTCGGTTATCGCGCTCAGAAGGGAGGGCAAGTTCGTGTTCTCGGTATCGATCCTGTTGACTACGATTGCCCTCGCAAGACCGGCCTGGCCGGAAGCGGCGAAGAGTTTTCGCGTGCTGACTTCGATACCGGACGAAGCCGAAACGACGATAACGCCGGTATCGACGCCACCGAGTGCGGAAATCGCCCCGCCGATGAAGTCTGGATAGCCGGGTGCGTCGATAATGTTTATCGTCTTGCCGGCATGGTCGAAGTGCGCCATTGCCGGATCGACCGAGTGGGTGATCTCTTTTTCCAGGTCGGTGTGGTCCATCACGGTCGTACCGTCTTCGACGGTTCCGAAGCGGTTGGTAACACCGGCAGCGTGAAGCATTGCCTCGGCGAGAATGGTCTTTCCCGCCCCACCGTGTCCTAGAAGTGCGATATTACGAATGTCCTGTGGTTTTTTCGCTGGCATTTAATAATCTCCGTGGGGTTCATACCCCATTGGGGACGGGACCTGGCCTCGTCCTTCCACTCACTGAACAAGACCAACGAGTATATGCCAAACCTCCGATTCAGCAAGGATAATTCTCGCCGCCGCAGGCGTGGAGGTACTTGCAAGTGGTGGGAGAATCAATCATCTGCCGCTGCATGCCGGCTTGAGGGAGTTTTTTGGCAGTTGCACGCGGTACAGGCGGCCGTTTTGTGGTCCGAACCACAGATTGCGGTACTTATCGACGAACATCTTCCAACAATCACCCTTTGGAACACCTCTTTCGTAGTGCTTAACAGGTTGAAGGACAATGCCCTTGTCGGTGCTGCGCACGCGAACGTGCAGCAGGCCAAGGCGCGTGCTGACCCACACCGACCCCGGCGCATCTTCGGCAACCGCAGCAGGGACCGCAGCGATGGTTCCCTGCAGCCATTCGTTTTTCAACTCGGCGCGGCGTCCATTCGGGGCAAGGACTACCAGTTTCCCGTGTTGCTGATTGAGAAACCACACCCGCCCGGCCGAATCGGCAAAACGAGGGAAGCCGGTGTTCTCTACAACTTTGGGATGTTTTCCGTCCACGAGAAAACATGATCCTGAATCGCGCGGAATCCAAAGTCGCCCCTGCCGGTCAAACCACATTCCGGTGCGCGCAGCGTAGTGGTTTCCGATCCCTCTGCGAGGAAGAGGTGGTTTCGGTCGTTCGATGCGCACCCGGCCGTTGTCAATCCACATAACAAAGACACCCCTGTTGTCCACAAGCATCTTCTTTCCACGCTCGAGCGAAATGCAGAAGTAGAACGCATCCGCGTCGCTGTTCACCTTCACGAGTGGTCCGCGCAGGTCTATCCAGCGTTTGCCGTCGTAGGCCGCCGCTTTGGTCCACTCAACGACCCATACCCTGCCTTTGTCATCAACGCGCAACTTGGCGTAGTAGTCGTTACCCCATCGCTGGTTGTCGAGCAGTTTCGCCAGCAGCGAGTGCCTCTTTTCAACCAGTTCGCGCAGGTTCGCGTACGTCTCCCACTCGTCACCGTTAAACAAAAACGCCCGGTCGCTCCCTGCTCCCTGCACGACAAGGAAGCCACGCTTTAGCGGCTGAAACAACCGAAAGTTTGTGTGCTGGGTTTTTATCCCTCCGGGCAGATCGGCCGGGTTCCATCCGTTCGGTCCGAACCACGCCATCTGCGGCTTACGGGTCTTGGCGTTGAACACCACCGCCCACAGCCGCCCGGTCGAATCGAGACAGACCATGCTACGGCCTCGCGGCACCTCGTAGATGGTCGTGGGCAAAGTTGGACGGACGTCCGGATAGCCGAATCTGAAGGCTGCGACCCGCTGCCCGTCGGAGAAGTACACCCGTCCGTCGGCGTCCCGTCCAAGAATGTAGCGATACCTGCTTTCCATATCGTCGGTAATGCGGAAAATCTTCTCCCCATCGAATACGGCACATTTTACGTAGCACGCGAAGTACACTCGCCCATCTCGGCCGTGAAGTATACCCCGGGCCGAGTAGTACCACCCATGCAGGTATTTCGGAAGTGGGGAAATTTTACCTTGGGGACTGATCTTCAGTATGCCCCGGCCCATGCGTCCGTCGGGGCGGCGGTACTGATCGGCTACCAGCCACGTATTGCCCTCGGCATCAACGCACCAGACCCTGAGGTCATGAAACGTGTAACCGTCAACCGTGGGAGATTTGGCAGCCCATTCGCCGGCGCGGATGATGTGTTGCAGACGAACCACAATCTCGGGATCTTTGTATTGCTTCAATGCCTTGTTGAGCATGGGGCGCACCACAAGACCCAGCCGTTCGAGCCGCTCGTGTGCTGCTTCACGCACCTTCCAAAAATTGTCGCCCAGAAGGATGATGTCCTCCTGAATCCGCTTCTTCATCGCCGCATCAAGTTGCGTAGTTACGATGAATGCCGGACCTCCCGTAGAGACCATGGCGCGCCGACCCGTAAGCGGCACGATGTACTCAAGTCGGTTCAGTTCGGAGGTATTGGCAGGACCGGGGGCCTGCCGCCAGTCGCAGATGAGGTGATGTGTCCACGTCTTTCCGTCGTGGACGAAGAAGCCCACCGTACCGGTCTGTTCGTCGTACCTCCAACTTGTCCAGACATAAACGCGCCCGGCGGCGTCCTCGGCGAACCTCGGCTTGTAAAATGACTTCTTAGTCTGGCTGACGTAAAGTTTGTGTTTGATGTTGAGTTTGTAGAGGTGCTGGTAACTCCATCGGCCCTTTGTGAGGACATGCACGCCGAGACGGTCGCTGAAATACAGGCTGCCGGTCTTGCTCTGGTGGGCGGGCATGGTGAACCAGACCTTGCGGCTTTGGTGATGGTTTTCGTTATATCCCGACCAATCCTTAGCCGGCGCCACGCGACGCTCAATCCACTTGCCCGATTCAGGGTCGTAGCCGAGCAGGAGTTTGCGGTCGGCGTACGGCAGCAGCCAGATGCGCCCAGTGCTGTCGAACAGCGCGATCCGCCCGCCACTGAACCACGGCGCCTTTAACTTCGCCGCCCGCTCGACCTGGCGCTTGAACTGGGCGACGCTTATCTTGCCCTTGTGGCTAATGTGGAACCATGGCCTGCCCTGCCGGTCAATCTTTACGTCGCAGACGTCCGCGGATAACGTTTGCCAACGGACCTTCTTCGGCAGCAAATCCGTACGCTCGGCCTTGCCGGGACCAGTCGCAGGCTCAGAACTTTCCCCGAAACCGTCATGGCAGAAACTGCCCACCGTCAGTATGCACACTAGCAAAACCAACCGAAAATCACGCACGGTGTTTTCCTCTTTACCAACAGAAAACCTGACCTAACCTGACAGATTAGACGAGCGTACCCCCTCACGGTCCTTCTGTATCGGAAAAAATAATCGTTGGAAAAGATGTACAGCCGGGCGGGGGCTTTACCTGTTCCGATGGGTGCTATACACTTTCCTGCGAAAGGGGTTTTACAATGCGACGGATGTTACTGGCTTGCCTGCTTGTCTTTATCTCACCGGCACTATGCTTCTCTGAAGATAAACCGATGTTCGACCTATCCAAGGTCGCCGGTATGAAACTCTACACCGGCCCGCCGGAAGGAAGGAAACTCCTGGCAAAGTACGGAATGGTCATCACGTCGGAGACCCGGAATCGGCTGTTTATTCACTACCACGGCCCGGTTCTGCCGACCTTTATCACCACTGACACCGCTGTGCGCGCCTTCAACGAGATTTTTCAGGAGGGGTTTGAGAAACTCGAACGCCGTCAAGCGGTCAGACTTAAAAAGACGCTGGTAAAGTTCTGGTCGCCTCTTGCAGCGGGCCGGGTCGGGAAAGACGGCCCAGCCATCACCGGACCGGGACGATTGGGCGGCGCTACGGTCATAGCCACGGCGATGAAGTTAATGAATCCCAAGTGGCAGCCGAAAACTGCCGCCGGGAAAAAACTCTACAAACAAATCGCCAAAGACGTAACGACCGAACTGAAGCGCATCTCGGACGAAAAAATTGTCCCAAACGCACCGCTCTTTGCACGCGATATTGATTACTCACTCTGCAAGCCGAAATCATTCTATGTCGGCAACAAACAACTGGAGCGGTTTTACCGTGCGAGGACGTTCCTGGCATTTCCGATGGGCCTGAAAGATGACAAAGTCCTCCAGACCGCCTTGGTACTGGGTTGCATCGGTTACGAGACTGAGATTATCGACAAATTCCTTTGGCCGTATCGGCGACTGTTGGGCGACTTAAACCTGCGCAATGTTGGGTGTACGGTTCCGACTGAAAAAGATGGTGTCGAGTTCGACAATGATAGGATCAAGCGGCTCTTCGCCGGCAAGGGCCTGAACGAATTGCGCAAGGAATTGCGCAAGGAGGGGCTTGGCGAGTATCCGATTCACATATTCGTTACTATGGGTGAGGCCAATCGCGATGCCAAACACAAGCCGCTGTTGACGGCTGTCCTGCCCAAGTACGCCACGTCCGATACGAAAATGATGCAGCAGTGTATCTGGCCTGTCTTTCCGAAACGCTTCCTGCCCAGCGGACTGGACGTGCTGGCCTGCTGCGGGAACGAGCGGGCCAAACGGCACCTGCTGGACCAGACGCCTAAAGAAATCCGCAAAGCCCTGGCCAAAAGAATCGCCGAAATTACCAAAATAGTCAAAACAGCCAAAAACGATGATGACGCCTGGAACGACGATGACGATGATGAAATCAGCGACCTGCGCAACAAGAGTGAGATATGGGGGCTGTGGGGTCGAATCTTTGACACCCTGACCGATCCGAAACTCACCAAACGGCACCCGAAATTCATGTCCACGACCGCCTATGCCGACAAGTCGCTCAACACCGCAATGTGCGGGTGGGTCGGGTATCGCCACACGTTCCAGTTGCAGATTGAGGACCTGGGGTGTGCATGGGGTGAGCCTGATCCGCCGGAAGCGGGCTACGTCGAGCCGAACCTCCGGTTCTGGGATGAGATGATCAAAGTTTCCCTGGATGCCCAGGAACTTCTGGGCGAGTACGATGCAGCCGTGGGTCGGCTGGCCGGGCTGACCCGGATGTGCATGAAGGCAAAAGAAATAGCGACAAGACAACTGGCAGGTAAGAAACTGACCGAGGAACAGCGAGAATGGGTCCTGGGTTTCGACTCGATGCTGGCGTCCTTATATGGTTCCCGGGGGAACACGCTGGATGGGGCGGCGGACCGTTCCATCGTCGCCACCATTTCCAGCGACCGCGAGGGCCAACAGGCTTTGCACGTTGGCTTGGCCAAGCCCAGGACTATCTACGTCATTATCGACTACGGCGGGAAACTGCAACTTGCTCGAGGCGGCGTGATGAGTTATCGGGAATTCTGGAGACCACTCTCCAAAGGCCGACTGACCGACCAGCAGTGGCGAAAGATGATCAAGGAAGGCAAAACGCCAAAACCGCCGAAATGGCTGGCCGATATATCAGCAGAGAAACGGGTTAAAAAGGAACAATAGCAGTTGCAGACCCGAATCGACTCGAACAGGCCGGTTTTCAATCCAGTTTGATTCCCGCCCCTGACAGGAGTGGCTTGAATCCCTCGCTCATGTGGATTTCGTGCTTGTCCGGCGTGCCGGTGATTAGCATTGCCTCCAGGCCCGGGTGCCTGTTGATGAGTTCGATTCCCTTCGGGCCAAGGACGCTGATGGCCGTCGCCCATGCGTCGGCGACAGCGGCGCTGGGCGGGGCATCTCCGGCCAGCAGCGAGATGACCGTTACGGACGGGGCGTGGCCTTGCGGCAGGGCTTGGCCTGTGCGGGGATCGACGATGTGGCTGAAACGTTTGCCGGAAATCTCGAAGTATCGGTGGTAGTCCCCGCTGGTGGCGATGGCGGCGTCAGTTACCGAAAGCGTCGCGCAGATGCGGGACTTATCGAACGGGTGGCGAATCTTCACAGGCCAGGGCTTTCCATCCTCGCAAGGCCCGAAGCATCGCAGGTCGCCTCCGACGTTGACCAGCCCGCCGTCTGCCCCCGCTTCAATCATCGCTTCGATAGCCCGGTCGATGGCGTATCCCTTGGCGATACCGCCTAGATCGACCGAACCGCCGTCGGAGAGTTTCGTTATCCCGACGTACGTCGGGATCGAGCCGATTCGCAGATGCTTCATACCGATAAGTTTTCGGGCTTCGGCAATTTCGGCTTCGCTCGGCAATCGACCGGCGGCCTTGCACCTTTTCCAGAGTTGAATCAACGGGTAACAGGTAACGTCAAATGTCCCGTCGGTCTGCTTGTGGAATTGTTCGGCGGTAGAGAGGACCTTCATCAATTCCGGTGAAAACCGGTACTCGCCTTTGTCTCCTGCGTTAAATCGGGACAGTTCCGACGCATCAATGTGAACGCTCATAAGCGACTCGACATTACGCAGAGTGTCTTCAGCCCTTGCCAGAGCACCGTTGGCTCGA
>JAUVIQ010000043.1 GCA_030592655.1 Planctomycetales bacterium
GATTTATCGTCTCATTCCTCATTCTCCTGGTCGATATGGCCAGACTCGATAAAGTTCATTGGATGCATCAACCGTTCCTTACGTTCACCATCCTCGTCGCGGGCGGGCTAATCTGCATGGCTATATCGTCCGTCAAACGCAAGTAAGAGGAGTTTTCCTGAAGAGTCTGTGGATGAGCCGTCAAGTCTACCTTTTTTAATCCGTGTAATCCGTGTAATCTGTGGGCTATTCTGTTTGTTGTTCGCGTTGTTCGCGGCTTAAAAGGAAATAACCAATGACAAAGATAGCGATAACCGGAGCGGCTGGGCGGATGGGTCGGCGGATAGCGGCATTGGCGATTGCGTCGGAGCAGTTCGATATTGTTTCGGCTTTGGAATCGACGGGCGCAGAAGCAATCGGACGCGACATCGGCGAATTGGCCGGAGTGGGGGCCTTCGGCGTGAAAGTTACGGAGCAACTGGCCGACTCGCCGCAGGTGCTGATCGATTTTTCGCTGCCCGAAGGGACAATGCGGTGGCTTGAGGTCTGCCGGGAGCACAATATAGCGATGGTCATCGGCACGACAGGCCTGACCGAATCGCAGCAGGCGGAGGTGGCGGATTCCGCCTCGCAGATAGCGATCGTCCATGCAGCCAATATGTCCGTCGGCGTGAACATGCTGCTGAAGGTCGTCGGCGAGGTGGCGGCGGCGCTCGGCGAGGATTACGACGTCGAGGTCGTCGAAACCCATCACCGTTTCAAGAAAGACGCCCCTTCGGGTACCGCCATCGCGCTGGCGAAAGCTGTTTGCGACGCGACGGGCAGGCAGTACGGCGAGGCCGCCGTTCTTGGCAGGGGTGGCAAAAGCCCGCGCCGCCCCGGCGAGATAGGCATGCACGCCGTCCGCCTGGGCGATACGGTCGGCGAGCACAGCGTCCATTTCGGCTGCCTCGGCGAGACGGTAACGATCTCGCACTCGGCCCACACGCGCGACACATTCGCTCGCGGCGCGCTGCGTGCAGCCTTATGGCTTGCCGGGAAGAAGCCCGGGCTTTACTCTATGCAGGATGTTCTGTTCGGAAAATGATCACAGTTTTTTGGGTGGAGAATAACGTGTCGGAAACTTCTCGTCAGCGAATAAATCATGCACTTGACCACGTCCAGCCGGATCGCGTTCCGGTCGATTTTTGCTCGCATCGCGCCAGCGGCATCATGGCCATTGCTTATCGCAGGCTTCGGGAATTCCTGGGTCTGCCCGACCGACCGCCGCGAGTGCATGACGTGGTTCAGCACCTGGCGATGGTCGATGACGATGTGCTGGAGCGTTTCGGCATCGACGTGATCGACCTGTCCCGTTACTTCTGCGAGGATGAAAGCGACTGGAAGCCCTGGAAACTGCCCGACGGCAGCGATTGCCTGATTCCCGCCTGGATGAACATCCGAAAGGAGGGCGACGACTGGTTCCTGTTCAGCCCCACCGGTCGGAATCTCGGAATCCAGAAGCCGCACATGCTCAATTTCGACCAGACTTATTGGCCGATGGTGGACGGCGTGCCGGAAGACCTTTCGAACCTTCCGGAAATTTTATCCGAAGTGCTCTGGACCACCCCAGGCCCGCCGAACCCAGCCACCACCACGCCGGCCGATATGGCCAAAGCCGCCAAGGCGCTCCGCGAATCCACCGACAAAGCGATTGTAGCGCCCGTTCCGTTCGGCGGACGACTTATGGAAACGGGGCAGTTCCTTTGCCGGAACGACAACTTCCTGCTGGCGCTTGCCGCCGAACCGGAGGCGATTCATCGCCTGCTGGACCGTCTGGTGGAGGTATATATTCCCCCGATGCAGGAGTTTCTGGAGGCTGTTGGGCCTTTTGTCGATATCCTTCGGTTTGGCGATGATCTGGGGATGCAGACAGGACCGCAGATTTCGCCGGCGATGTCCCGCGAGTTCTTCAAGCCGCGACACTCGCTTCTGTGGAACAAGGCGAAGGAATTGACCGGGAAAAAGGCGTTGCTGCACTGTTGCGGCGGCATCAGGCCGCTGCTGGACGACCTTATCGACGCGGGCCTGGACGCGGTCAACCCCGTCCAGACCAGTTGTAACGGGATGGACCCTTCCGGTCTGAAGGCGGATTTTGGGGACCGGTTGTGTTTTTGGGGCGGCGGTTGCGATACGCAGTCCGTCCTTCCGCACGCGACGCCCGAAGAAATCCGCACTCACGTGCTCGAGCGTTTGGAGATTTTCGCGCCCGGCGGCGGGTTCGTCTTTGCCCAGGTGCACAACATCACCGCCGACGTCCCGCCGGAAAACATCGTAGCAATGTTCGACGCCGTCGCGGAATTCAATGGGTGAGAGGTCGGGCGAGTTTTTTAGTTAAGGCACCTGACAAAATGGGCCGCCTGTGCCTCTGCGGCCTATCTGTTATAATGTCTCCCGGTAATACGGTAACAATCGCACTGAAGGTGAGCAAAGACACATGGCGCGACGAATGGCATGGAAGCAGAACGGTTATCGCTGGGAGGTCGCCCCGGCCTGGGACGGTGCAGCCGATAACGCCCGTCAATTGAAGACCTCGCCGCTGATCGCGCAAATCCTGCATAATCGCGGACTGGACGAAATCGAGTCGGTCCGCAGGTTTCTCAATCCCAAACTGACCGATCTTCATCCGCCCGAATTACTAGGTGGAATCGACGTTGCCGTTGAGCGATTGACCAAGGCTGTACGCGACGGTGAAAAAATCTGCATCTACGGCGATTACGACGTTGACGGTATGACAGCCGTTGCGATTCTCTATCGCCTCCTGGCGATGCACGGCGCGGAGGTTGATTACTATGTGCCTCATCGACTTGAGGAGGGTTATGGCGTTAACGTCGAAGCCATCGGGAAAATAGCCGACGACGGGGTCAAACTGCTGGTAACGGTGGATTGCGGCGTTACCGCCGTTGAGCAATTGCGCCGGGCCGGCGAGTTGGGTATGGATGTTATCGTAACGGACCATCATGCTCCCGATCCGGTACTTCCTGATGTCCTGGCGATAATTCATCCAGCCTTGCCCGACGGTAACTATCCCAACGCCGATCTTGCAGGCGCGGGTGTAGCCTTCAAACTCGCCTGGCATCTGGCGTGCCGGATGTGCGGGTCCGATCGCGTGGATGAACCGATGCGGAATTTCCTTCTGGAGGCTACGACGCTGGCGGCGCTGGGGACCATTGCCGACGTGGTTCCGCTGTTGGATGAGAACCGCGTCCTGGCAGTTTATGGTCTGAAGGGCCTTGCGGCGACGGAGCATCCGGGTCTCCGCGCCCTGATAACTTCCGCCCGTCTGGCCGGCGAGCGGCTCGATGCGTTTGACGTTGGTTTTCGCCTTGCACCGCGTCTGAACGCTTGCGGACGGATGGGTCATGCCCGACTTGCCGTTGAATTGCTGACTCGCGCCGAACCGGACCGCTGCCGGGAAATCGCCGAATATCTCGAAAAGCAGAACGCCGAGAGGCAAAAGGTCGAGCGTCAGATTACCGAAGAGGCCGTCGATATGGTCCGCTCAGGCCGGGACGACGATAAGGCCATTGTGCTCGCTTCGCCCGGTTGGCATGCCGGAGTCGTCGGTATCGTGGCTTCGCGCATGGTGGACCGTTTCGGAAAACCCGCTGTTATAATCGCCCTGGACGGTGAGGGCGGGCGCGGTTCGGCAAGGAGCGTCGATGGTTTTCACATGCGCGACGCATTGGCTGCTTGTGGCGAACACCTGATAAATTTCGGTGGGCACGCGATGGCCGGCGGGCTGAGTTTGTCGGTCGATTCCGTCGAAAAATTCAAAGCCGATTTTAACCGCTATGCCGCCGACAATATCTCCGAAGAGATAACTCTGCCGGTGTTGCAAATTGACGCCGAGATTACCATCTCCGAACTGTCTTACCAGGTCGTCGAGCAGTTGGAGCGAATGGGTCCTTTCGGTCGGGGCAATCCACGCTCGCTTATGGCGATACGCTCGGCGAGGATTATGACGCCCCCGCAGCGGATGGGTCGCAACGGTGGGACGGTAAGTTTCATTGTCGGTCAGGACCAGCCCAAGCCGGGACGATTGCGATGCGTCGGCTTCGGGATGGGCGAATTGGTAGATAAACTCGCCGGCGTCAATACGGTCGATATTGTCGGCGAACCGGTGCTGAATCATTTCAACGGCCGAAGTAGCGTCGAAATGCACCTGCGAGACGTTGCAATTTCCAATTGACAATTTTCAATTTCCAATTGAGCAGAAAAACAGACGGATGCTCTTTCAATTGGAAATTGGAAATTGCTTACCTGTTTTACAGGATTATTTTTCCCGTAGGGACACTACGTGTTATTTCACTCTGGCTTACTTGTGGATTTTTTCCACAGGGTCTGAACCGGTCCGCTTGCGGTGTAGGCGATTGCCGCCAGTGGGAGTGCGAATTGTCTGAATACCAGTCCGGCGACGATTACGATAAGGGCAATGACGACATGGCTGAAGGGTCTGCGCCCCAGTACGAAGCGGTTGACGAGGTGTGAATATCTAAATCGCGTTACCATCAGGATTGCCGCTGCGAAGGTCGCCGCCGGAAGGGTTGAACCGACGGTGATGTTCAGCCACCTTGCCTCCTCAGCGCCCTGAATATGTCCGAACAGCAGCACCATCGCCGCGACAAGCACCGCTGCTGCCGGCGACGGCAAGCCCTGGAAGTACATGTGATGCAGCACGTCAGGGGCGTTCTCGACAGTGAACCTCGCCAGGCGAAGTATCACGCAGCAAAGATAGATAACCGCGATGACCATCACCGCCTTTCCGAGCAATGACGCCTGCGGCGCGAAAATTTCGAAGTCGGGAATCTCCCTCGTCATAGCGACTGCGTGGACCATTAGTATCGCTGGCGCTACGCCGAAACTGATAATATCGCACAGACTGTCGAGCATAGCGCCGAAATCGGACGCCTGGCGGGTCATCCTGGCCACACGCCCGTCAAGTGCGTCGAACAGCAAGGCTGCGAAAATAAGCCAGGATGCTATCATCAGGTTGTCAAGCCCTTCGGCGTTACCGAGACCAGCCTTGGTGGCGTAGTGGATAGAGGCAAAACCGGCTGTACCGTTCATCAGCGTTACAATTGTCGGAAGGGCGGCGATGCTGCGAAGGACCGTTTTACGCAGCGGTTTCTGGCTGGGCGATTCGACGCCGGAGGATTCTTTGTCTGTCTGGTCGGTCACTGTTGCTTCTCCTGCGACGGCCTGTCCCTACGGGGAAGACGGGCCAGGACGGTCCTGCCCGCCCGGACGGCTTGGCCGACCTCAACGGTAATTTCACCGATTTGTCCCTGCGGTATCATTGTCTCGACGCGCGAGCCGAATTTGACCATGCCGATTCGTTCAGCCGTGGCGGTCTCCTGCCCGACATGCAGGTCGGTAACAATCCGACGAGCGATAAACCCGGCAATCTGACGGACAACCACCGGAAACGCCTGGCCGTTGCTGCTGGTGGCTGACAGATGGATCGTCGCGGATTCGTTTAATTCGGCGGCTTCGGGTTTTCGTGCATCGGCGTATCCGCCGGGGGCGTGTTCGATCTTCGTTACTGTTCCGTCGCATGGGCTGCGATTTACGTGGACGTTGAAGATGCTCATAAAGATTCCGATTCGCACTCCGTCGGTTCCGAGCGGGCTGTCGGCGCCGACCGGCGTAATATCGACGACCTTTCCGTCGGCGGGGGATATAAAGGCGTTATCTTCGGCTGGACTTCGTTGCGGGTCGCGGAAGAAGCACAGCACATACACCCATATCGCCGCTGGAAGGATCGCCACAGGCCAGAACAACCAAGCCGCCACCGCCGCCAGAAGTCCGCAAACGATTGTGGTGATAACAATCTCACGCAAGCCATATTTTGTCAGGGGAATTCGCACAACATCAGTTTAAGCCGCAAACGACGCGAACGGGAGAAAAAAAGGGGACGGGAGTCTTTTTTTTAGAAAAGGGGTCAGGAGCCTTTTTACGGCATCGGGACGAAAAGACGGAAAAAGACGTAGTGGTAAAAAAGGCTCCTGGCCCCTTTTCTAAAAAAAAGACTCCCGTCCCCTTTTTTTCAGCAGTGCGATGATTTCTCTCGCCAGGTCGGTCTTGCTTCGAGAGGCCCATGGCAGGGCGATTCCGGTGGGCGATAGGATGCAGGCTTCGGAGGATTCCGCCGACATTGCAGCGGGAGTGTTTCCGACGAGGTAGTCGCAGTTCTTGCTCTCCATTTTCCGACGGGCCTTTTCTTCGTCGGCTTCATCCTCAACGGCGAAACCAACGATAATCTGTCGTTTACCCTTTCGACGCCCCAGGCCGGCAAGGATGTCTTCAGTCGGCGTGAGTGTTATCCGTATCGGTCCGGTGGAGCGGGAAATCTTTCCGGTAGAGGTTTTTTCAACGGTGAAGTCGCCTACAGCCGCGGCCATGATGAGCGCATCGCATTCGGCGAAGCGGGCGTCGAGTGCGGCTTTCAATTCCTCGACAGTCGTGAACTTTACGACCTCACACCCATCCGGCGGTTCTATCGCCACCGGGCCTGTGATTAGCGTTACCTTGTGCCCGTCGGCAACGGCAGCGGCGGCGCAGGCGTAACCCATCCGTCCACTCGAAGCGTTGGTAATGAAACGAACGCTGTCGATATACTCCCGCGTCGGCCCTGATGTGATGATGATTTTCATTGCAAGGATTATCCGTTGTTGAAACAGAATAGCAGGATTATAGGGATTACAGGATTATAAGGATTTTTTTAGAGTTTTTTTCCCGTAATTTTAAAATCCCTGTAATCCTGTAATCCCTATAATCCCGCTATCCTCTTCTTCTTCTTTGTAATCAAACTCAGAAATCCAGTTTCTTTGGTGGTTTGTCGAGCCGGACGTATTTTTGTGAAATCCAGTCTTCCTGGACTTTGAATATTCTGAACCCGTATCCTCGCAGATCCACGGGTCTGAACGTTCCGCCGACGGTGTAGATGGTGAAATCGCCGGTGCGGCATTCCCTGGTGATGTGGGTGTGCCCAGCCAATATTACGCGGACGCGATATTTTCGGGCAAGCGTCAGCAGACGTTTGCGGGCGGTCGGGTGCATGTTGGTCAGTTTGTGGCGTTCGTCCTCGGACCGCGTATAGGGCGGGACGTGCAGCAGGATGAAAACGTGCGTTCGCTTCCGGCTCCTCGCGCCGGTGAGGGCCTTTTCGAGCCAGGACCACTGGGCCTTGACCTCCGCCCGGAAATCCGCGTCTATGGTTCTGAAGTAATATGTGTCGGTGCTGAGCGTCATGGAGTTAAGGCAGATGAAGTCGCAGTTATTATACGTGAAGACGTAGTAGTCTTTGCCGAATCTCTCTCGCCAGGTCCGGAGTGTTTGGTGATCGCGGATGTCGTGGTTTCCGGGGATGAAGTGGACGGGAACCTCGAATTTCTCCAGGGACTTTTCGAGCGTGTCCATCATCTTTTCTTTAAGCCCGTGTGTCATGTCGCCGGGGATGAGGGCGAAGGCGGGTTTGAGCCGGTCAATCTGCCGTCGCTGCCGTTCGAATCGGCGCGTAGTACCCTTGGTGAATCCGACGTGCGGGTCGCCGGTGAATATAAAATAAAATGGCCTGAATGTCTGCGGTCCCTGAGCCTTCATGGTCGTTGTCGTGATCATTGTCGAAGTCGGTATGAGTTTATTCGCATCGGTGGGCTTTTCGCAAGAGGCGAGCAGAAACCAGACGAGAACCAGACTCGCCGCGAGAGGTAATTGTCTGGGAATATGATTCATCTGAAAGACAGTATTACAATTTTTTTAGAAGTTTCTCTACTTCGACGAGTATTTCGGCGGGTTCCGCCATTCTGCCTTTGCCGACAGCGCCGCAGGCAAGGTGTCCTTCATTTGGGCCGACGATATGGACACCGCGTTCGGCGAGTTTCCGGACGTTTTCCTGTGTAGCCGGCGCCAGCCACATCCGTGTATTCATTGCCGGTGCGATGAGTATCTCGCAGGCCTCCCACGCCGACAATGCCAGAGTCGAGACCAGGTCGTCGGCGATACCGACTGCCATTTTTGCGATTATGTCAGCGGTGGCGGGGGCGATGATCATTACATCGGCCCGCTCGGTCAGCGAAAGATGCTGCGGCTGGTAATTTTCGCCCGCCTGCCAGAGCGACGTGAACACTTCCCCGCCTGTAAGAGCCTGAAAGGTCAGCGGCGTGATGAATCGCCCAGCCGCCTCGGTCATTGCGACGGTAACGCCGGCACCGGCCTGGGTCAGTTTGCTCGCCAGGTCGGCGGACTTATAGCAGGCGATACCGCCGGTTACGCACAGCAGCACCTCGAAGCCTTCCAGCGAGTTTTTGTTTTCGCCGGTCATCGTGGAACCTCGGAAGTTTATTTCCTTTCGGGAATGCTGATGATCTTTTCCGGCAAGGGTACGTCGGAGTTGTCGTAGTCGATGGCGATCTTGTCGTCGAGGATTTCCTGGATGACTACTTCCATATCGGTCATGCCTTCGGTCCGTTCCACCAGCGGCCTGGAACCTTCGAGCAGTTCGCCCCAACGCTTCATGATCAGCGCGGCAAGTTTGAACCGCCCGCCTACCTTATAGACCAGATCGTCGCTTTTCAGTGCCTCAATCATTTCTGTGTTTGCTCCTTGACGATACCAACTACCTGACGGGTCGCCCGGTCCAGGTCGTCGTTGACAATCATATGATTATATATCCCGCTTCCCGTAGCGACACACATTTCTTCCGTCGCCCGGGCGAATCTCCGTTCAATGTCCCGCTGTGATTCGGTTCCTCTGTCGGTCAGCCGCCGTTTCAGTTCGTCTTCATCGGGCGGGGCGATGAAAATAAATGTCGCTTCCGGCGACTTCTGATGCACCTGCCGGCTTCCTTCTATGTCGATTTCGAGGATGACGGTTTTGTCCGCCGACAACGCCTCGGCCACGGGTTTTTCCGGCGTACCGTAATAATCGCCGAAAATCTCCGCCCATTCCAGTAATTGTTCTTCGGCGATCATTTTTTCAAATGTCGGACGGTCCACGAAAAGATAGTTCTGCCCGTCGATTTCGTCGGGCCTGGGCTTTCGCGTAGTTGCCGATACGCTGAAAACAGCGCCCGTCCGCCGGAGCACCTCGCGGACAACTGTGCTCTTACCGACCCCGCTGGGGCCTGCAATTACAATTAAATGATCGATACTCAATACCTCGCCCCTGTTTACTCCACGTTTTGGACTTGTTCCTTTATGCGGTCGATAGCGGTCTTTATTTCCACCACAGCTAACGTGATTTGACCGTCATTTGATTTTGATGCGATGGTGTTGGCTTCGCGCAGCATTTCCTGCGCGAGGAAATCGAGTTTTCGACCGGCCTGTTCGTTGTTCCCGACCACCTTGCGGAACTGCTCGATATGCCCGCCCAGGCGTGAAAGTTCCTCGGCGATGTCGCATCGCTCGGCGAAAATCGCCACCTCTCTGGCAAGGGTCTGTTCGTCGAGATTCAGTTCGGCCGACGCGATCAGTTCGGTTACCCGGTGTTTCAGGCGTTCGTGGTATTCCTTGATGACCTGGTCGGTTCGTCCAGCCACGTCGGCGAGGTGTTTCTCGGTGATTTCGCACTGGGCGAGCAGGTCGTCGGCGATGACTTTTCCTTCGTCTGTCCGCATACCGATAAGGGCGTCGATGGTTTCGTCGGCGAGTTCGAGTATTTCCGATTTGGCTTTCTCGGAGAGGCTTTCCGCGCCGGGCGGTGTACAGACGCCCGGAAGCAGAAGCAGGGTGGCGAGGTCCACGTTGATATTCACGTCGATCTGGTCGGGTCTGATGATGTCGAGTTGTTCGATATACCGTTCTATGACGGGCATATTAATCTGTGGAGCCGCTTCGGACGACATAGCCGTCATTCTCATGGCGAACTGGACGCTTCCCCGATTGAGCCGGCTCCGAAGACGACGGTCAATCTCGACTTCCAGATGCGACCACAAATCCGGAAGGCGGATAATGGCCTTGAAATACCTACTGTTGACCGAGCGGATTTCGACGGAGTACCGAACGCCGTCGATCTCCCGGCTTTGGGCTCCGAAACCTGTCATTGATTTAATCATACGATTTGACTCCTGTGTTAGTTTGGCATTGTACTAACCGGGCCCGATGCCGGACCTGTGGTTGTCGCCGGATCGGATGTCGGCTTGGTTGTAGCCTGGGTGGTAGCGGTTATTACCGAAGGATGTATGTACACGCCGGTTCGCATGTCGCTGTCTTTCCACCCACGATAAAATGCGCGCGCCTTGAGCGTCGTTCCCGGTTCGATACGGACCGGCGCTTCATATTTCCGTGATTTGCGTGTCGGTTCGCTACCGTCGATTGTATAGAAGATGTTCGCCTTTTGCGGGCTGCACGTAATCGTTACCCGTTTGGCCTTTTCGATGGGTTTTTCTGCGGGTGGATAGAATTTCGGCGTGGAAATCTTCACCATTTCGCCACGGAACAGTTTTGTTGTTCCTATCGCCAGTAGCAGGAATATGCCGACCAGTACGATTGTTATCCATGTGAACACATCGCCGGTTCGCGTACCGAAGGCGGATTGTCCGCCGCCTCCGAGGAGACCGCCCAATCCGCCGCCACGTCCCTTCTGGAGCAGGACGATGATTACCAGAAGAATGCAAACAACAATAAACACTATCGCCCAAAACATATTCATATTTACCTTTCCTTATTCTATTGCGGATTGTGGATTGCGGATTGCGGATTTCCGTTTAGGAGACGTTCGTCTGCTTCCTCGGGCCGTGTTGATTGAGGAAACCACTATTGCAAGGATTTCATCTGCCTCTTTCATCAGGGAAGAGAGTTTTGTCTTTGTCATCAAATTTGCCGCTATCAGAAGTTCCATCCAGTAGAGGCTTTCGTCTGCTTCTTCTTCGACGATTCCCATCTTTGCTATGAACTCTGCCTGTGAACGTGCACGACAGGCCGCACGATAGTTAGCGCCGACACTGGTGCCGGACCTGAGAAGTTGACGCCCGATTACGTCTGCGACTCGGCCTTTCGGCAACGCCTGAATAAGCCGAATAACCCGCAGGGCAAACTTTTTCGTACGCAGTTTCATTTCTTCAGGTGTCAACGCTATCTCCTTCTTTTCAATCCGCAATCCACAATCCGCAATCCGCAATTATTTTATTCCTTCTAATACTATTCCCGCAAAGTCGTCTGCCTTCAGGCTTGCTCCGCCGACCAGCGCCCCGTCAATGTCCGGGCAGTTCATCAATTCGGCGGCGTTGTCGGGTTTGACCGACCCGCCGTATTGTATCCGAATACCACCGGCTGTGGGCGTGTCATATATCTCGCCCAGCAGTGCGCGGATCATCGCGTGAACCTCCTGGGCCTGGTCGGGCGTAGCCGTTACGCCGGTCCCGATTGCCCAGACCGGCTCATAGGCAATGGTTACTCCGCTAATGTCAGCCGACGATACTCCCTCCAGACCCAGACGAATCTGGCGGGACACCACGTCTATAGTCTCATTTGCCTGCCTCTGGGTCAACAACTCGCCGACACATAAAATAGGCATAATCCCGTCGCTGATACATTTGAGGACCTTGCGGTTTATCAGTTCGTCGGTTTCGCCGATAACGTGCCGACGCTCGCTATGCCCGCAAATGGCGTATGAACAGCCAACGTCCTTGAGCATTTCCGTAGAGACTTCTCCGGTATATGCCCCGCTGTCCTCGTAGAATACATCCTGTGCGCCGAGGGCGATTTTCGAACCGCCCAAGGCCTCTTTGACGCCCGAAAGATATGGAAAAGGCGGGCAGACAGCCATATCGACCGTCTTGACCGAGCCGATCTTCTCGACCAGCGCGCCGGCCAGGGCGGTCGCCTCGGACAAAGAGGTATTCATCTTCCAGTTACCGGCAATAAATAATTTCCCAGCCATCATTATATCCTTTTTTTACAATCCGCAATCCACAATCCTCAATCCCCACGGGACCGAGGGTCCGCAATTGTTAAACAGGTTCGGTTGCTTTCGGAAAACTCCCCAGGACGTGCAGTTCCAGGCAGTGTTTGCGTGTTTCCTCGACGGCCTCTTTTACATTCGCGTTCTCGATATGTCCTTCGCAGTCGATGAAGAAGTAATACTCCCAGTTTCGCCGCTTGCTGGGGCGGGTATCGATGTTTGTCATGTTCACGCCATACTTGCCAAGTACGTTTAGCACGTCCACCAGCGCGCCGGCCTTGTGTGCGGTGGTGAACATCAGGGCGGTCTTGTCGTTTCCGGTCGGTTTAGGTCGTCCTGTACCGATAACGAAGAACCGCGTCGTGTTGGCTGCGTGGTCTTCAATATCGGCGAAGACGATCTTTAACCCGTACAGTTCCGCCGCCAGCGCCGAACCGATGGCCGCAAGCCCGTGCTGCTGAACGGCCATTTCAGCAGCCCTGGCCGACGACGGAGCCGGAACCAGGTCAACCTTGTTGAACGACCTGCTCAGCCAGTTTCGGCACTGCGCGAAGACTTCCGGTCTGGAGGCTATTTGGGTGATTTCGTCGGGTCCGCAGTTGGCCAGAAGGTTGTGATGGATTGCGATGAGAACCTCCGCCACGATATGCACGTTGCTGTGGCTGAAGGCGTCCATCGTGTCCATTACTCCGCCCCCGACGCTGTTTTCAATCGGTACGAGTCCGAGATTGATGTGCCCGCGGTCGGCTTCCTCGAAGACCGCCCGGATGTCCGTCAGCGGGATATATTCAATCGACGCGCCGAATTTCCGCATGGCTGCCATGTGCGAGAAACTACCCTCAGGACCAAGGTATCCCACCCGCAAAGGCTGCTCCAACGCGAACGACCCGCTCATCATTTCACGATAAATTGCCTGGAGCGTTCGCTGGGGAAGCGGGCCTTTGTTCAGGTTCGCTATTTTTTCCAGGACGGCTTGTTCACGATCAGGCGCGTAAATCTGCGCGCCGCTGTCGCGCTTTATCTTCCCGACCTGCACAACAACTTCAGCCCGGGCGTTCAGCAACTCGACGATCCGACGATCCAGATCATCTATCTGATCCCGCAATGCTTCCAGATCAGGCATATCCGCATTGTTACCGTTCGTTTTTACCACGAATTCCTATCCACGAATTACACTAATTGACACAAATTACACTAATGAACACGAATTCAAAAAAAAGGAAAAAAGACAATTCGTGAAATTCGTGTCAATTCGTGTAATTCGTGGAACATATTTACTCGCATAAGGTGCAATGGTCAAGATGTTTTGGTGCTTGACCGGGCTGATTGAGGCGGCGTAGAATCCCGACCCGTTAGAGGTGTGTTTATTCGGCTTTGTTGAAATGGGAACAGAAAGGAATATCGGAATGGCTAAAACAATCAAGGTTGGCGTCGTCGGAGCCGGATTTATCGGTGTGTATCATCTGGAGAAATACCAAAAGTGCACCGGGTCTGAAGTCGTCGCTGTTTGCGACGTTGACGCTGAACGTGCCAAAGCGGCCGCCGAAAAGTTCGACGTCCCGAAAACATTCACCTCGGTGGGGCGGATGCTTGCGATGAAAGAGATTGACGCGATAAGCGTCTGCACGCCGAATATCGACCACATGAAATCGACGCTAAAGGCACTGTCGGCCGGTAAGCACGTCCTGTGTGAAAAGCCAATAGCAATGAACGCGCGACAGGCGCAGACGATGATCGACGCCGCCCGGAAAGCGAAAAAGAAATTGATGGTCGCCTTGAATAACCGCTTCCGCGCCGATACCCAATTCGTCAAAAGGATCATCGAGAAGGGGCGAATCGGCAAACCGTATTACGCTCGCAGCCTCAGCATCCGCCGGCGCGGCGTGCCCAGTTGGGGCGTCTTCGGACAGAAAAAACTCCAGGGCGGCGGGCCTCTGATCGATATCGGCGTCCATATGATAGACATGACCTGGTACCTGATGGGCTGTCCGAAGCCGGTAGCCGTATCCGGGAAAACTTACGAAACCATCGGCGCTACGCCCGGGCACGTCGGCGAGTTCGGCCTGTGGGACTATAAAACCTACGACGTCGAGGATTTCACCGTCGCATTGGTGCGATTCGCCAACGGCGCCACAATGATGATCGAGTCGGCCTTCTGCGTGAACCTCGACAAGAATGTTTTTGGTTGCCACGTTGTCGGCGACAAGGGCGGAGCCGGTATCGGCCCGCTGAGCGTTCAGATTCAAGAGTGTGGACACCTGATGGACTGCACGCCCGGCGACATCCCGAAGAACGACCAGTACCAGGCCGAGATTGACGCCTTCGTCGATGCCGTCGCTCATAACAAGCCTGTCCCGGTCCCCGCCACCGAGGCCATCTGGACCACAAAGATTATCGACGCAATCTACGCCTCCTCCAAAGCCAATAAGGAAATACGATTGAGGTAGCGCCTGTTCCTTGCGAGCAGCCTAGAGCCGGTTACGAAGTGCAAAGCCGGGCGGTTTTTCTTTGCTATGATGGCAGGATGCGTGTATAATTATTGACAAGCGTTTCACGGTGTGGAATTCGGCTCTCGTAAGCGGCGCGACTGAAATAAACCTGTGAACGGTTTGCAGTATAACTACATGACTCGGAGATATTGGAGGTAATAACGATGGTATTACGAAATCCTCTGTGGTGTGGTGTGGTTGTGATTATTGTCGTTTGCCTGTTGTCCTCATCGGTGCTTGCGGACTGTTTGGCCGTCGTGGTGGGTAAAGATGCCTCGTTCGACGGGTCTGTCCTGGTCGGACACGATGAACAGAATGGTGGTCGGCGGTTCCTGAACTTCCGAAAGACGGTGCGGATTCCGCACGAATCGGGAGAGACGGTGCTGCTCCGTGCGGGCGGGACGATTCCCCAGATCGTCGGTCAGACCAATGCCTTCCTCTGGTCGGAGAATCCCGGAATGTCTCCCAGCGACGGCTACCTGAACGAATACGGCGTGGCCGTGGTCAGCGACACCTGCTGGCCTCGAGAGTACAATACTTCATGGCTTGAATCGCAGGGCTACCTGGTCGATGGTGGGATTCACTACATGCTGCGCCGGCTCATTATGGAGCGGTCAACGACGGCCAGGGAGGGCATAAACGTTGCGGCCGGGATCATCGCGCAAGTGGGGTACAGCGGCAAACAGACAATGGTCATCGCCGATCCGAATGAGGCGTGGATATTCTCGACGGTTCCGGGAATGGAGTGGGTCGCCCAACGCGTACCGGACGACCAGGTCGTGGTCCTGCCCAACGTCCACATCATCAACGAAGTGGACCTGACAGACACAGCCAATTTCATGGCCTCACCGCGACTGGTCGATTACGCAGTAGAGCGGGGATGGTACACTGTGCCGACGGAACCTGAATTGTTCCCCTTTGCAGAGGTCTATTCGGATTCGCGAAGTTGCCTCATGGACAACCGACAGCGACGAGGCCAGATATTCATAACGGGTGAGGAAATCCCGTGGCAGTGCAACCAACGGCTGCCGTTCTCCGTCGAACCCGACCACCTGATTACCATCGGTGACGTGATGGAGATTATGAGGTATCACGGGGACGGAAGCATATGCTACACAGGCACTCAGGAGGCGGCGGTCTTTCAGTTGAACGGCGACCTGCCGGCCGACATCGGATGCAAGTACTGGCGCACCTCGGCAGAACCCTGCACCAGCGTCATTACCCCGTGGTACGTCGGCGTTACCGATACACCGCAAACCTACTACAAGCCGGTGGGCCTGAAGGAACACCTGACGCTGTCGTATCATTTTGACAATCCGTACGGATACTACAGTCCCGACATTAACCACGCATGGTGGTCTTTCAAACGGCTCCAGGACCAGGTGAGGGAGAATTACGACACTCACATGATGATTGTGCGTAGAGTCTGGGACGGGCTTGAGGCGGATCTCATGGC
>JAUVIQ010000177.1 GCA_030592655.1 Planctomycetales bacterium
CGAGGTGGCGGAACTCATCTATGCCAAACGCAACCTCCAGTCGGTCAAATGGGTGCTGGCTGTACCGGAGGAATCCGAGATAACGAAAGCCGAAGATCTCAAAGGCGGTATCATCGCAACGGAACTGGCCAATACTACCGGTAAGTACTTCGCCGATAAGGGTATCGACGTGAAGGTAGAGTTCAGTTGGGGCGCTACGGAGGTCAAGGCCCGCCTGGTCGATGCAATCGTCGATGTAACCGAGACCGGTTCGAGTCTTCGTGCCAACCGACTGCGGGTTATTGATACGATCCTTTTTGCCACGCCCCGGCTAATCGCAAACAAAGCCGCATGGGCCGATAAGTGGAAACGCGAAAAGATTGAAAACATCTCGCTGCTGCTGCAAGGGGCGATTTCCGCGTGGGAAAAGGTGGGGCTGAAGATGAACGTCAGACGCTCGGACCTCCAGGGTGTTCTGGATTTGCTCCCTTCCGAAAAAAGCCCGACTGTTTCCAACCTCGCCGATAAGGATTGGGTTGCCCTTGAAGTGATAGTATCCGAACGTCTCGAACGCGAGATGATCCCGCAGCTGAAACGAGCCGGAGCGACAGGTATAATAACTTATCCACTCAACAAGGTGATAAGTTGATTACAAAAGAAGAAGAAAAAAAAGATAGCAGGATTACAGGGATTTTAAGATTACGGGATAAAAAAGAAAAAAATAAATCCCTATAATCTTGTAATCCCTGTAATCCCGCTATATTTCTCCGATGGCGGCTGGATATTATTTATTGGGAGTGTTGTTTAACATTATTTCGGGTTACTTGTCATGAAACGTTTTGCGTGGTTATTGCTGTGCGTTGTTGCTGCCTGTATATCAGGTCTGGCGTGTCCCGGGCCTGACGGACCCGGAACCGACAAGCCGTCGCCGACGAGCAAACCGGCGGCGTTGGGCGAGGCGGCGAAACTGCCTCTGGAAAAATTACTCCCTGCCATCGAACGTCCCGTCGATTCGCCCGATGCCGAAAAACTACCCGAACGCGCCGGTGGAATAGTCGCCCGCGCCGAAGCGATGGCTCGCCGGGGCGATTATATACAGGCAATCAATCTGTTTGAGCGTGCCGTCGGGTTCGCCCCCGCCTCGCCTCGTCTGCGCAGAGGTCTTGGGCTTGCCTACGCGGCGCTGGGCGACCGCGCAAAGGCAGGACCTCACCTGCTTGCTTCAGCCAAGGACGCGCCGAACCATGTGCGGGTCCAGCTTCTACTTGGTTGCTACGCGATCATGCAGCGTCAATTCGACCGGGCGATAATCCGCTTTCGCCGGGCATTATTGTGCAGCGACGCCGCCGACGAAAATCCCGACACAGCCGAGAGCCTGCTTCGCCTTGGCGACCTGCTGGAACGTCGAGGGCAATGGACGGCGTCGCTTGAATGTTACGAGCGATTGGGCGAACTCATCGCTTCGCACGGGCGGGCGTATGCCGGACGACCGTTGTTGAAATCGCTGGTTACCAACCCTGAGCGATGTATCGTCGCACGGGGGCGATTGCTGCTGAAACTTCGCAAGACCGACAAGGCCGCCGTCCTGCTGGAACGGGCGTATCGTCGAGATAAGACCGACCCTCATGCGGGACGATTGGCTGTAATCGCACTGATTAAAATCGGCGAATTCGAACGCGCCAGAAGTATCATTATGGAAATGCTCGTTACTCCCGTCCGTCGGCGCGACGCGACAGCGCTGGCGGTGATGTGGTGCAGGGAGAAGAAAACGCCGTCGGCGCCCAAAGCCCTTCTGGATCAGTACCTCGCCGGCGGAAAGTCCAATTCAGAGTTTGTTATTGCAATGGCCGAAGTCGCAGCCGAGTTGGGCGCATCGGACGATGCGGCTGATATACTGAAAAAATATCTCTCAAAGGCGTCGGGAGATAATGTAGTCGCCTTTCGACTGGCGAGGCTCTACGCTCGCACGGGGAACATCTCCGCCGCTGTCGGGCAATTCGCCTCGCTGCTGAATGTCGATGCCTGTGATACCTCGCAACTGCACGAAGAAGTCGCAGACCTGACCAGGTACAAAATCAAAAAGGGTTTCACCGACGAGTTGTCCGCCGAGGCGTCCGAAAAAGGCGAGTTGAAACCGGCCTTTCTGACCGTCGCGGCGATGCTGGCTGAAAAAAACGGTCAACGGGAAAAGGGAGTCGGTCTTCTTCTTCAAGCCATTGAGGCGAATGAAAAATTCTGGCCTGCGTATGATGTCCTTGCCGACTTTTATATTTCAGGCGGCGAGTTCGCCAAGATCGACGCCCTCGTCGCAAAGGCGACCCGTCTTGCCGGCGACGGGTGGTTCAGGTTCTATTTCACCGGAAAGATAAAACTCGACCGAGGCTGTACCGCCGAAGCCATAGACAACCTGGAGCGAGCCCATGCCCGTTGCAGCCGGCATATACCGACGCTGTGCCTGCTTGGGCGGGCGTTCCTGCGGGCGGGATTGTTACGTGAGGCTGAACGCTACCTGCTGATGGCGGCGGATTTCTCGCCCGGAAACATTAAAGTTACCGGAGAGTTATTCAACCTCTACATGTCGCAGAGGCATAAGGCGCAGCGCAAGATTTCCGACGCCGGAAGGGTCGTGATGCGAATTTTGCAGCATAACCCCAAAAACGTCCACGCACGTACACTGATGGGGCGATTCTACCTCATAACCAATCAACCCAAACGTGCCCGAAAAATACTCAAATCGCTCCTGTCCGAAGCGCCGGAAAACGTCGCCGTCAGGCTGTTGGAACTGTCCAGCGACCTGTCTTTCGATCTGTCCGGGCCTCTACCGTCAGGCGAACAGATTCGGCCCGACCAAGCGACTTCTGCGATGAAAAAGATACGCTACATTCTCAAACTGGACCCGCAGAACGTCGTAGCCAACAAGTTGTGCGCAAGTTTGCTGGTCAATCAGGGTAAAGACGCCGAGGCTGCGAAGGTCTGGGCGGTTCTGCACCGTCGGATGCCTTGCGATGCGCGTACAACATCGGCCTGGCTCGATTCGCTTATCAAGGTCGGTCTGGACAAACAGGCCGGCGAAGCGGCGGAGGAAATCGCAAGCCAAAAATCGGCAACGCCGAAAATGCGAATGGCGGCGCTGGAGGCAATGCTGCAAATCAAACAGCACGAGCGGGCGGAGAAGATAATCGAGCAGTGGATGGGCGAACGCCCCAGCAAGGCGATCCTCAGGATACTGCGTTTCCGGGCGATGAGGGTGTACGAAGCCGCCAAACATTACGATAAGGCCCAGCGACTTCTGGACCGGTGGATCGCATCAGCGCCCGAACCGACACTGCTTTCCTTGCTCCGAAGCAAGAAAATACAATTTTACGGACTCGCAAAAAAATATGACGAGGCGATCGCTTCGGCCAAAAAATGGATTCGGAACGAACCGAGCAACCCAAGCCCGAGGAATATGCTCATCGCGATGCTCGTAGAGGCAAAACAGTATGATAAGGCCCACACAATCATGGATGAATGGCTTGCCTCCGACAAGAACAAATGGATGCGAGATTGGTTGTTATCGACGAAATTGACGATATACGCCGAGCAGAAGCAATTTGAGAAACTTCTGCAACTTGGGCGGAAATGGGCCGATGAGTCAACCGACGCCGGCGAACCGTACCGTCTTATTGCCGCCCTTCTGATTGAAAACGAAAAGTACGACCAGGCTCTCAAAATTGCGAAAAATTGGCTTGAGCATCAGGAAAAACTCCCTCCCAATACTCCGAAGCGGGCCGAAAAAATTCTTACCGCCAAAGGAGCGCCTGTATATATCCTCATGGAGGCGGGCAGGAAAAAACAGGCATTGGAACTCGCACGTAAACTCGCCGGGGATAATCCGCGACATCCAAAAGCGCTTCATATCCTCAGAACGGCGCTGGCGTTGGCAGGAAAGGAAGACGAATCACTGAAAGTCGCCGAGAAGATATATAAACTCGACCCAGACGACCCAATGATCAACAACGACCTGGGATACTCCCTTGCCGATAGGGGGATTGATCTGGACAAGGCCGAGGCCATGATACGCAAAGCCCTGGCGGCCAGCCCCGATTCCGTCGCCATCAGGGACAGTTTTGGGTGGGTGTTGTACAAACAGGGACGCTTCGCCGAGGCGAAAACCGTTTTTGACGGCGTGATTTCAAATGAAGCAGGAAAGCATCCGGTTATGCTCGACCACGCAGGGGATACCTGCTGGCGACTTGGACTCCAAAGCGAGGCGATTCGATTGTGGGAACAGGCCCTCAAAAAGGCAAAAAAGGAAAAGCATCCGGGAACCGACGAGAAAAAAATACTGGCGGAAACGCCGAAAAAAATAAAATCGGCACGGAAAGGACAAAAACCATCCGTGGCGCCGTTGGGAAAGGGAGTCTCCGCCAAAACAGCGGATAAATAAGGAATAGAAATATGTCAGGACACTCACATTGGGCGACGATCAGGCGGTCGAAGGCGGCTAATGACGCCAAGAGAGGGCGATTGTGGTCGAAACTCGCCCGGCGGATTATCGTAGCCGCAAAAAGCGGGGGCGGGAACCCCGACGAAAACCTCCAACTACGATATGCCATCGACGACGCCAAAGCCGCTAACCTGCCCAAAGATACCATCAATAAAGCCATCAAAAAGGGAACCGGCGAACTTGGAGCCGAAAACTACGAACGCATTATCTATGAAGGTTACGGGCCCAGTGGGGTGGCGGTTATGGTCGAATGTCTCACAGATAACCGCAACCGGACCGTTCCGGAACTGCGAAAGATATTCGAACGAGCCGGCGGGCAACTCGGCGAATCAAACTGTGTCGCGTGGATGTTCACGCAGAAAGGGACGTTCACCGTCGCAGCCGAAGCCGTCGCCGAAGACGCACTCATTGAGATATGCCTCGATGCCGGCGCAGACGACGTGAAAAGAGAAGCGGAAGTCTTCGAAATCACCTGTGAGGTCGCCGATTTCCATGCCGTCAAGGAGGCCTTCGCCCAAAAAGGCGTCGAGACAATCACCGCTGAAATCGCCATGATCCCCAATACCACCGTTGAGGCGAGTGCGGATAATGTCCGGCAAATACTCCACCTCATGGATGAACTGGACGATCACGACGACGTTCAAAATGTATTCGCTAATTTCGATATTCCCGACGACGTAGCCGCCAATCTCGAAGATGTTTCCGCATAAGATGCGGGTCGGCGCAGTGGACAGAGCAAAATTCAACAACCCCACAAAGCCACCCAAACCGCCCATCTTGTTTATTTTAACATTTTGAGTAAAGATTTTTGCCCGCCCTGTCCGATTTTACCTATGCCGCGTATTTTACCCATATTAACAAGCGGCGAGTGAAAATTGGCGTTATTCTTTGATAATGGGCTTCCTGGCCTCTGAAATTGTTGAAAGGTACCGGATTATGGAAATTGCAGAAGTTTTCGCACAGTATATGGAGCATCTTCTTTCAGGGAAACGTTGTGAAGCGCGTGAGATGATAGAAGCCACGCTTGATCGCGGAGTCAGTGGCCGGAAGTTGATCCAGTTCGTAATCTGGCCTGCAATGGTGCAGATCGAGAGGCTTTACGATGAAGGAAAGATTAATCGCCTCCTGGAGCACATGGCTACGCGGATTAATCGCATGATCGCCGATCAGATTCAATCGCATCTCGCCAGAAGCCCCAAGAACGGGATGCGTCTGCTGGTAACCTGCGGGGACGGCGAGCAGGAAGAACTCGGCGCGCAGATGATAGGCGATCTGTTTGAGGCGGAGGGTTGGGGCGTCTGGCTGCTTGGCGCGGGCGTTCCGAACGACGAAGTTGTGGAACTTCTCGGAAGACTTCGCCCTGACGTTCTGTGTGCTTACGGCACCAAGCCGGAAGGGGTTCCGGGAATCCGCCGATTGATTGATACGATTCGCGAGATCGGAGCATACGAGCAGATGCAGATTATGGTCGTCGGCGGGGTTTTTAACCGCGCTGCCGGACTTGACGAGGAAATTCGCGCGGACTTGTCGGCCTCCGATGCCGCCGAAGCGCTCAAAACCGTTCTGGAGCATCCGGTGCGTATCCCCCGTCCGGACCTTCCCCAGCCTGGCCGGCGCCGCAAACGAAAGACCGCTAAACGACAGACCAAGGCATTGGTTAAAGCCAAGGTCAGGAAATCCCGCCCACGCGCTATGGCAGCGGCATCGTAACGGAAGTCCGTAATATGTAATACTGCGCACGACAAGTTTATGCGCTGATGGAAGATAAACGAGCCGCGACTGCA
>JAUVIQ010000275.1 GCA_030592655.1 Planctomycetales bacterium
ATTTACCATTATTACGTTACTTTCAGTTCGACCGGCAAATTCGCCTTGCCTGCGATGACCTGGCAGAGCCTCAGAAAAGTGCTCGACCATAGCGGAATGAACGTGCTTTATCCCGAAGTGCTGATAGAGGCTTTGCGATGGCTTCCGGTGGTCTGCGCGCTGGTTGCGCCGGTGATAATAATCCTGTGCCTGGCTGGGCGGTATCGGGCGAGCAACCTGGGCGAATGGCTGGGGATGTTGATAGCGGCGGTATTCGTGGCCTTTGGTCTGCACGGACTTGTGCAGGCGGCAGTTCGGTGGTTAAGCCCGGCTTCGGGCGGACCGGTGCTGATCGGATTGTTCGAGGCGCTTCGTATCGCGATGCTTCCGCTGTATGTCCTCCTGGCCCAGGCGACGGTGCACCTGTTGCGGATGACGCACAGGCATCGAGCGTGGGTGCGTGTAACGGCGGGGCTGTTGACGGCGGTGTACGTCGGTTCGAGTTACAACACTCGCCCGATCCGGCACATGGTCAGCGACGCGGTTGCGAAGGTCTCTAAGCGGGACATTTTCAGCCGGCACCGCCTGCGCGGCGAGGCCCAAAGCGAACTCCGCCGGATCGCATCGTGGGCGTCTCTGAACACCACCGCCGACGCACTGTTTATCACCAGCAAGGCGGAGATGCGACTTTACTCACGCAGATCGCTTCTGGCGTGCCGGGCCGACCTGCAATACATGCTGCACCTCTGGCCCGAACGCGCCGGAGAATGGGATGAAACAATCATCGCCCAACGAAAACTGCTGAAACCAAGCAGCGCTGCTCGCACCGACGCGAATAAAATTGTTGAATTCGCCGACAAATACCGGCAGCGACAGCGACTGCAAGGTGTGCCGACATATTTCCTGATTCCGACAAAATCGGCTCCGTTACCAAACGACAGACTCAAGCAAATCGACCCGCCCGATAAAAAATGGGGCAAGCACTGGCGATTGTTCCGCATCCTGCCGGCGAAACCCGCGACAACTACAACAACCGCACCAGAAAATAGTTGATTGTTTTATCAGAAGAGGATTAAAATATCGTTACTATGGCGTCGCTATTCTGGCGGCTGCTAAACACGAATGAAAGGATGAATTATGAATCGACGAGCAATGCTGATGGTTTCACTGGTTGGATTGACGGCTCTGATCGGCGGATGCGGAACGGCCATAGGCGAAGGCGCTGCCCTGGCTATGGGCGCGAAAGGCGAATCGACCCCCATTAAGGCGGTATCGACGAATCTCGGCGCTTACCGGCGGTTTGAGTTGGGCACGCTCACCGACGATATGGGTGGGAAGGTTCCTCGTCAACTGTTCACCTTACTTCCGGGCGCATTCGCAAAGGAATTGAAAGAGGAAAAAATCCCTAATGCCGTCTCCGGGAAAACATTACTTATTCGCGGAAAAGTTCTCCATTACGAAAGCGCTCCGTCATCGGCAAAGGCGCTGGCCGGTGTCGAATTTGTCGTCGCGCAGATGGAACTGGTTGATAAGGACAGCGGGCAGGTTCTGGGTGTAGCAAACTGCGCCGGCTGGACCGACAAACGGACAACACTCGGCGTACCGGAAAAGGCCCAGGGCCTGGCAAGAGCCATCGTCGGGTGGATCGGCAATCATTATCCGAAAAACCAGCGTACCAAGTAGGACTAAAGTCAAATCGCCCACCGGGTCGATATGGCTTATATGTGTCCGTTTCTTGAACAGTCTGATCCGCAATGTGCAGGGTGTCTCTCGCTGCACCGGCTTGACGATGCGCTGATATTCTGCAGCGATAATTACAAGGATTGCCCCGTCTATCGAAAGAAATTTCTCGACGATGCCCGCAACAGCCGAAACTACCGCCAGGGACGCGAGTTCCTCCGCGCTGCCGGCTGAGGTGCTCTCGGCAATCGAGGCGTTCGAGGACTACCTTCGCGGCGAGTGCGGACTGGCCGACAACACCTGCCGGGCGTATCGACGCGACCTCACACAATTCACCTCGTTCCTGACCGACGTCGGCTGCCGGTCGCTGCGGAAAATCACACCGGAAAGAATCGAGGATTTTCTGCAATCCCAAAGCGCCTCCGGTAAAAATCCCTCCTCAACCGCCCGCGCACTTGCGGCAGTGCGAACCTTCTGCCGATTCTGCGTCCTTACCCGACTGATGGAGGCCGACCCGTCCGGCGCGATCGACCCGCCACGCAAATGGTCACGCCTGCCGACGACGCTGCATCACGAAGCCGTCCAAACCCTCATGGAAACGCCCGATCCCGACGAGGATGCGCACTGGCTCCGCGACCGTGCAGCCTTGGCGTTGCTGTACGCTACCGGAATGAGGGCGTCTGAACTTGCGGGCCTGAAACTCGGCGATATCAATTTCGACCTCGGAATCGTGCGGGTCTTCGGCAAGGGGCAAAAGGAGCGAATCGTTCCGGTGGCGCCCCCGGCTTTGGAAGCGGTCATGCGTTACGTTGACGAAGACAGACCCAACCGCGACGACGTGCTGCTGCTGTCGCGCAGCGGTAAAGGCCTTCGGCGCGAGGACATCTTCCGCATCGTCCGCAAATAC
>JAUVIQ010000244.1 GCA_030592655.1 Planctomycetales bacterium
CAGATGTATATGAAACCAGCCGATTCGCCGTGGTCGGCGATAGAGCAAATCCTCGCCGAAATACCACCGGCGGTGAAGATTCGCGTGCTTGACTTCCATGCCGAAGCCTCCAGTGAAAAAATCGCCATGGGCTGGCATTGCAACGGGCGGGCCAGCGTGGTTTTTGGCACGCACACTCACATCCCAACGGCGGACGCTCGCGTGCTGGACGGCGGAACAGCCTGCATTTCAGACCTCGGTATGACCGGCCCTTACGACAGCGTCCTGGGCAGAATGAAGGACCGCGTCCTGTACGCACTGACAACCTCAATGCCGACGCCGTTTCAGATAGCAAAGAACGACGTGCGATTATGCGGAGCAATCGCAACGGTCGATCCGATCACAGGCCGGGCTGAAAGTATCGAACGGGTGGAAATAAAAGCAGAAGGACCGGTCGTTACCGAGGAGAAAAAAAACTCAAACCACAAAGGACACGAAGAATAAAAGGGACAATAAATTTTTCTTCGTGGTCTTTGTGCCCTTTGTGGTTTATTTTGTTTTAATCGCCGGTGTTTCCTGCGCGTTGAGCGGCGCGGGCGGTGGGCAGGCCTCGGTTGTAGGGCGGTTGGGCCTCCAGCGCCCAGCGGACGAAATCGCGGAATCGCCCTGCCGGTGCGCCCCAATCGTCGCGGGCGTCCATTTCGGTCAAGGCCTGTTTCGGCGTCAGGCTGGAGCGGTACAGAAGCCTGTACGCTTCCTTAATCTGCTTACGGTCGGTATCGGTGATATAATCGGCGCGACGCAGGCCTACGCTGTTGAGACCCACGACGTAGTTAATCCGGCTGGTTATCACAAACGGCGGGATATGCTGAGAAGCGCCCGCGTGGCCACGCATCATCACCAGTTCGCCGACCCGGCAGAACTGATGCACCCCCGCGTAGGCAGAGAGAACCGCGCCGTTACCGACCCGGCAGTGACCGGCTACGGTGGCGCTGTTGGTCAAGACGACCCGGTCGCCGACGACGCTGTCGTGTCCTACGTGCGAACAGGCCATGAAGAAGCACCCGCTACCGATAACAGTCTCGCCGCCGGGAGTTGTCGCCCGGTTGATGGTAACGCCCTCCCGGAAGATATTGCCCGAACCGATGCGAAGATAAGTCTTGTTGGTCGTGTCGAATTTGTAATCCTGCGGCTCGCCGCCGAGGACGGCGGACGGATGGACAACGTTTCCGGACCCCATCGTGGTATAGCGCCGGATAACCACCCCTGCCAGCAGTTCGCAGTTATCCCCGATCACCACATCCGATTCGACCACGGCATAGGGGCCTACGACTACGCCTTCGCCGAGTTCAGCCCGCTCGTCCACAATGGCAGTTTCGTGTATTTTTGTCGCCATGAATAATTCTCCACAACGGGTATTTTAACCGCGAACCACACAAACAACAATATGGTAGTCAGTAGCCGGTAGTCAGTAGTCGGGAAAAAGAGGAGGCATTGAGTTTTATTTTTTGACTGACTACCGGCTACCGACTACTGATTACTAATTTGCGTTCGCGTCGTTCGCGGCTAGAATAACGGCGATGGTGAATGTTTCCATTGCATATCGTATCGGCGATCTTCTGAAGCCTTACGCCGAGGCGGTCAATGCAGCCCTGGCGTCCGCCTTATGCGATGAGGCGGTGCCTGCGACGCTGGCTGAAGCGATGCGTTACGCCTGCCTGAACGGCGGCAAGCGTCTGCGTCCCGCGTTGGTGATGCTGGCTACCGAAGCCGTCGCCGAGAAAGACCGCCGGTTCGCCGACCCGCTCGGCGCGGCAGTGGCCGTCGAAATGGTGCACTGCTACAGCCTGGTGCACGACGACCTTCCGTCAATGGATGACGACACTCTCCGGCGGGGCAGGGAAACCTGCCACGTGAAATTCGGCGAGGCAATGGCTATACTGACCGGCGACGCGCTGCTGACGCGAGCGTTCGAGATTCTCTCCGACGGTTTCGCAGAGGCGGGGATTGCTCTGAAACTAATCAGGACACTTTCGGCTGCCGCCGGACCGACAGGGATGGTGGCTGGGCAGGTCGCCGACATGGAACTGTGCGAAGTGCCGTCCGGCGACACAGGCAGAAGGTATATCCATCTGCGAAAGACCGCCGCCCTGCTGCGAGGGGCAGTCCGCATGGGTGGAATTTGTGCCGGGGCGAGCGAGGCTCAACTTGACGCGCTCGGCGAGTTTGGAGAAAAAATCGGACTGGCGTTCCAAGCCGCCGACGACCTGCTCGATGCGGTCGGATCGGCCGGCACAATCGGAAAAACGCCTGGAAAGGACGCGCAAACCGGTAAGCGAACATATGCCGGAGAATTAGGGATAGAGCAGACCCGACGACTCGTTACCGACCTGACGAACCAGGCCGGTATCGCACTGGAACCCTTCGGACCGCGAGCGAAAAAACTGCAAGAATTGACGGACCTGCTGGCACAACGAGACCGCTGAACCGCGACAAATGAAAAACCAGGCATCCCAACCCGACGACCCCTCTTCAGACAAACTGACTTTGCTGGAGCAGATTAATTCCCCAGCCGATCTGAAAGACAAGTCGCCCGAACAACTGGTTGAAATCACCGAGCAGATTCGCCGGCTGATTATCCAAACGGTCTCGCACACCGGAGGACACCTTTCCAGCAATCTCGGCGCGGTCGAACTGACCATCGCACTGCACGTCGTCTTTGATTTCCCCCACGACCATCTGCTATGGGACGTCGGGCACCAGTGCTACGCTCATAAGATTCTGACCGGAAGAGCCGGGCGGTTCGATACGCTCCGCCAGGCCGACGGAATCAGCGGATACCCCGCCCCGTCGGAAAGCGATTACGACCTTTTCGCCACCGGGCACGCCGGTACGGCAATATCGACAGCATCGGGTCTGGCGTGGGCGGACAAATCCGCCGAGCGCAAGGCCGTCGCCGTAGTCGGCGATGCGTCAATCGCCAACGGCGTATCATTTGAGGCGATTAACAACGCCGGACTCCTTAATCGCCAGTTCCTCGTCATACTCAACGACAACTCAATGGCCATCGACGTTACGCAAGGCGCTATGGCCAAACTACTGGACCGCATACGCCTGACGCAGACTTACGCCGATTTTAAACATAGAACCGAGCACACCCTGTCCAAGATGCCGCTGGGCGAAGAAATCGCCGACACCCTCCGCCACATCAAAGAAGGTCTGCGAACCACCATGCACGGTGAGCAACTTTTCGAGTCGTTAGGATTTCGCTACTTCGGACCGGTCGATGGGCATGATATAAATGCTCTTCTCGATATCCTCCGCCGCGTCGCGAAGATTCCCCATCCGGTCATTCTTCACGTCCACACGGAAAAAGGAAGGGGATGCGATTACGCCGTCGAAGACCCCTGCCGCTTCCACTCACCAGCCGCCCACACAGTCAACGGCGGAGTAGTGCAATTCCCCACGACGGACCGACCGACATGGACTGACGTGTTCTCAAAAACACTCATAGACCGAGCGAAGCAGGACGAAAAAATAGTCGCTATCACGGCTGCGATGCCGGACGGGACAGGGCTGGCGAAGTTCCGGGATGCGATACCGGACCGCTACATCGACGTCGGAATCAACGAATCACACGCCGTGGCAATGGCGGCCGGACTGGCGAAAGCGGGAATGAAACCGGTCGTGGCCATATATTCAACATTCCTCCAGCGGGCGTTCGACCAGATATTCGAGCAGGTCGCGCTGCAGAA
>JAUVIQ010000254.1 GCA_030592655.1 Planctomycetales bacterium
GCCGGAGCGACTGACGCTCAGTTATAAAAAGTCCGCCGGCGAACTCCGCTACGGCGAAAACCCGCACCAGAACGGCGCGTTCTACATCAGCGGCGAAGCCGAGGCTGAACCCTGCATCGGAAGGGCGAAACTGCTCGGCGGAAAACCAATCTCGTACAATAATTATTTCGACGCCAACGGCGCGCTGGAACTGGTAAAGGAATTCGACGAGCCGGCAGTGGCCATCATCAAGCACGCCAACCCCGCAGGATGCGCCGTCGATAACGACCTCGTCGAGGCCTACCGCAAGGCATATTTCGGCGATGTCAACGCAGCGATGGGCGGTATAATCGCAGTCAATCGACCTGTAACCGCCGACCTCGCCCGCGCAATCACCGAAACCTATCAGCGATGGGGCAAAGACGCCGGAGCCGGCGGATTCTTCGCCGAAATCATCCTCGCGCCGTCGTTCGAGCCTGAAGCCCTGGAAATTATCAAGGCCCGCAAGGGCTGGGGCGGCGACGTCCGACTGCTGGAGATCGGCCCGTTCGACAAGAAGCGGAACAGCGAAAAATATCTCAAGTACGTCGTCGGCGGACTGCTGGTCCAGGACCGCGACGCCCTCGGCCTGAACGAGGATCAATGGAAAGTCGTTACCAAACGCCAACCCACCGAAACCGAAATGGTCGATATGCGCTTCGGATGGCTGGTCTGCAAAAACACCAAGTCCAACGCGATAGTCATCGCCAAGGACAAAGCCCTCCTCGGAGCCGGCGCAGGTCAGATGAGCCGGGTCAATTCCGCACGCCTGGCTGGGCAAATCGCCCAGGCCTACGGCGGCGGCGATGCCGTCGATACCAAAGGCTGCGTGCTGGCGTCCGATGCGTTCTTCCCGTTCCCCGATTCTCTTGATTGGGCAGTCGAAGCCGGAGCCACAGCCGTCATAGAACCGGGCGGAGCAAAGAAAGACTCCGACGTAATCGCCCGCGCCGATGAACTGAACCTGGCAATGATCTTCACCGGAACCAGACATTTTAATCACTAACGGCACTGGATGAATCACGCTGAAAAGGGAATACAGAGAGATGAAATCCCACAAAGCACTTGTCGCCATTATGGCAGTGGTCGTCATCGTCGCTGTTGTTGCCCTTATTATAATGATACGCAGCAATTTGTCGGATAAGTCTCACAGGGGCGCGGGCATCCTGGAGTTCCGCATCGCACCGACGCTTCCGGACAGCGGCAGCGCTATAGGCACAGAACTGACCAAAACCGAATACGAAACCTATTTGAACCAACTGGCCGAGCAAGACCCAACTACCAGGCCGAACCAGGACGAGAAGTACCTGTGGTTCCCAATTCGCAACACATGCCGAATGCTTACCCCCAATCTGATCGTCGGCAAACGTGGCGATAAGAAATACATCCTGCTCTATAACCAGCCCAAGTACACAATGTTGAACGATCCCCGCAATCCATCATGGTCGGTCTCGTCGGCCTACCAGACACGCGACGAGCGCGGCAAACCGTCGGTCGGTTTCAGTCTGGACGAACACGGGGCCAGACTTATGTGCATGCTGACAAGCGCTCACAAGGGTCATTTCCTGGCCATCCTGGTGAGCGACGAGGTGTACTCGGCACCTGTTCTACAAACGACAGTCTACGACCACGGTGTTATCGCAGGCAATTTCACTGTCCAGGAAGTCGATAAACTTATCCGCACGCTGGAGGGCAGGTCGCTACCGTAATCGCCCGCGCCGACGAACTGAACCTGGCAATGATCTTCACAGGAACCAGACATTTTAATCATTAAGATCGCATGTCTATCGAAAATGTAAAAATCGGCGATTTGTCGGTAAGCAAACTGATAATCGGCGGCAACCCGTTCAGCGGGTTTTCCCACCAGGGCGCAGACCGCGACGCGGAAATGAAGCATTACTACACCGTCAGCCGCATCAAGCAGACACTCCGCCAGGCAGAACAACTCGGAATCAACGCCCACATGGGCAGGGCAGACCAACACGTTATGCGATACCTGATGGAGTACTGGGACGAGGGCGGAGAGATTCTCTGGATCGCCCAGACCTGCTCCGAACTGGGCAGCATCGAACGCAGCATCGACAACGCAGCCGGCGGCGGCGCCAAAGCCATCCACATCCACGGTGGAACAATGGATTACCTCCTGGCCAACAACCAGTTGGACGGAATACCCGACGCAGTCGCCATGATTCGACAGTCCGGCATGGCCGCCGGAATTGCCGGGCACAATCCCGATGTCTTCGCCTGGGCCGAGAAGAATCTCGACGTCGATTATTACATGTGTTCGTATTACAACTCCGCCCACCGCGACAAGCGAGCCGAGCACGTCTCCGGCATGGCTGAATGGTTCCTCGATGAGGACCGCCGGATCATGACTGAAGTCATCAGCGGCCTCATCAGACCCGTCATTCACTACAAGGTGCTGGCAGCGGGCAGAAACGACCCCAAAGAGGCGTTCGACTTCGTCGCCAAACACCTCCACCGGCAGGATGCCGTCTGCGTCGGCGTCTATACAAAGGATCACCCCGACAGCCTGGCCGAAAACCTGCAACTGCTGACCGATGCACTGAAAGCACGATCACAATAGCGCCCCCCTCGGAACCCCAAACCCAATCAAGCTCTCCTCCCCGTCAAAAAATATTTATTCGAATTGACGATAATTATCGTTGACTTTTGACGATAGTTGTCGTCTAATATCGTAGTGAGTTTTTTGGCGATTTGCTTTTTCAGGAGAGATTGACATGGCGAAGCGATTAACGAAACGCCCAACCGACGCCGAACTGGTAATACTCAACGTCCTGTGGGAGCAAGGCCCAGCCACGGTTCGCCAGGTCAACCGGACATTGAACGAAACCCGCCGGACCGGCTACACCACTACGCTCAAGCAGATGCAGGTGATGACCGGCAAGGGGCTGCTGGCGCGGGACGAATCCCGCCGGCCCCAGTTGTACAGGCCGGCCTTTTCGCAGGAAAAAACCCGCCGGCAATTGGTCGAGCACCTGATGGACGGCGCCTTCGGCGGATCCGCCCGAAAACTCGTCCTGCAGGTCCTGCGAACAAAAGATGTCTCGGCAAGGGAACTTTTAAGGGTGGAAGCGCTTCTAAATAAACTGGGAGGTGATCAGGAATGACTGACCTTCAAAACATCCTGACGAATCCGCTGATGCAGCGTGCAGGCTGGTCGCTGCTGCACTTTCTCTGGCAGGGAGCGGCCGTGGCGGTACTGCTGGCAGGGACGCTGTGGCTGCTTCGCCGACGGTCATCGAACCTCCGATACGTCGTCGCCTGCTCGGCCCTGCTGCTGATGCTGGCTCTACCGGCAGCGACAATGTGGCTGGTGAAGCCGCCGACGGTGGTGGCATGCTCTTCCCCTGGGGATGAGCATGTCGCGTCAACAAACATGCCCATCCCCGGGGGAAGGGCATGCCACCCAACTGACAGTAGGCTGGAACGGAGCCCCCAAGGGGTGAACTCCGCGGAGTCCCACCTCCCTTCGCTCAACCAAGAAGGTGGGCACGCCACGGCGCATCTTCGACCTATCGACCCAGCCCA
>JAUVIQ010000062.1 GCA_030592655.1 Planctomycetales bacterium
GCACCGTCGGGAATTGCCATGATGGGCGTGAACATGGGCAAACTCGGCTTTCTCGCCGATTTCAGCGTCGAACATATGACCAAACATTTACCGGATGTCCTTTCGGGGAAAATTCGCCCGGTCAGGCGAATGATGCTTCAGGTCAGGGTGGGTGAAGGCAAAGGCAAAAAGTCCTTTTCCTCGCCAGCGGCGAATGACGTGGTTATCTCGGCAGGAGCGCCCTTCCGTATGATCGGGATGCGAATCAGCCGGGACGACGACCACATCGCAAGCTACATGGGCGACGGCGTAGTCGTAGCCACACCGACCGGATCGACCGGTTACAGCCTGTCGGCCGGCGGGCCTGTTCTCGAACCGTCTCTGGAGGCGATGGTCGTTACGCCCGTGGCTCCGCACACGCTGTCGATGAGGCCCGTCGTCGTGAGCGGCGACGCGACTATCCGCATCACCACCGAGCGTCTGAACCCCGGAACGACGCTGGTTGTGGACGGGCAGGTCTCTACGCCGCTGCTCGAAGGGCAAAGAGTCGAAATCCGACGGGCTGACTGTGCCGCAAAAATTATCTCCAACCCCGGCGGGACGTTCTTCAGAACGCTTATCGACAAACTACACTGGGCCAGAAGCCCGCATCATAACAAAAGGGATTAGGGACTTGGGACTTGGGACTTGGAAGGAGTTTTTCAATGATGCGTAAAATTGCGTTATTATCTGTACTTTTTATTAGCACTATTTTTTCGTCCGGGTGCGGGCCTACGCTGCAAATCACCAGTCCTACTTTCCTGCCGGAGGGGGTTATCGCCCATATCGACAGCGGCGGCGAGGCGGTAACAGCCATCGAAGGATTCTCGCCCGACGGTACACGCCTCCTCTGCCGAACCAGTGAAAATACCAGTGTGTTCGACTCCGCAACAGGAAGGGAAATAATGTCCGTACCGGGCGTCGCCGTCCAGCCGATCCGGCATGGCAAGGCCCTTGTCTATGAACCCTACAAAATCACTTTACTGGACTTCGCAGGCGAGCAGGTGGAAGAAGTATTCCACACCTATCGCGGCAGCGCAGCCTTCTTATTTCCAACGACGGCATTGAGCGACGACGGTCGGATGGCAACGGTGGGTAGTAGGGATGCGAGCCGCCTGTGGGATACGACTACTGGCCGGATAGTCTGGAAACTACCTCGCATTGGCGGATTACTGTGCTTCTCGCCGGACGGCAAGACACTCGCATCGGTAATAAAGCCCAACACAATCTGCATATGGGACGTCCAGACCGGCCAAAAGGTCCGGACCATTCGCCACGAGCGGGACAATGTCGTGAAGCCACCGAGAATTTACCGCCTCCGCTTCTCCGCTGACGGAAAAGCGATTGTGATTTGCGAGAATTGGCGTCTCCCCACGCCGCCAGGTTACAGGGGCCGTGTCCGAATAATGACCTACGGCGCGACTGTCTATAACATCCACGGAAAGAAACTCCTCCAGACGACCGGCCGGCCTATTGTCTCCGGCGACCGCAAAAGGCTGCTGGTGCCAGACGAATCGGGGCGAAAGTTCATTGTGTACAACTTCTCAACTGGACAGAAAGACTCCGAAATCCCCGCTAATTGCAATTCGCCTCTGGCCGTCGCGCCGGACGGAAACCTTGTCGCACAGGTCCAGACGTCGCCCACGCAAATAGCAAAATCCAGCAGATATATCCTGCGTTTCTGGGATACGACCACAGCCAAACTTATTCAGGAGATACCTATTTCCGATGCCCCCGGCTGGGCATGCGCCGCCATCAGCGGCGACGGAAAAACCGCCGCCGTTCAGGACGGCAGACGAATCCGCATCCTCGACGTTGAGACGGGCAAGATGCTTCTGGAAATGCAAGGCATGGGTGGCCGCAAGGGCGGCACCGGACAGGTCGTCTTTTCGCCTGACGGTTCGAAGTCAGCCATAAGGTTCGGCAGCGCGTCAGCCGTTATCAACCTGACGCCACTTCGCTAATCAGGATGGCGGCCCCGCCACCGGCTAAACACTTGCGTGTCCCTTCGGCGACTGATTATAATGCTTCCGAATCGGTTCGTTGAAAATGGACTTGAAACAATATACCTGAAAAAGGAAAGCGAGGTACCACTATGCCACTGGTTCCGATGAGAACAATGCTGGATCACGCAGCCGAGAACGATTACGGAGTCGCTGCACTGAACGTCAACAACATGGAGCAGATTCAGGCGATTATGATGGCAGCCGAGGAGACCGACTCTCCGGTTATCATCCAGGCCTCCAGCGGGGCGAGGAAGTACACCAACGATGCCTATCTGCGGCACCTGATGCTCGCAGCCGTCGAACTGTACCCGAAAATCCCCATCGTTATGCACCTCGACCACGGCAACGCGCCGGAAGCCTGCTTCAGCGCGATCGAGCAGGGCTTCACCAGCGTGATGATGGACGGCTCGCTGACGCTCGACAGCAAGCCGAGTTCCTATGATTACAATGTCGAGGTAACTCTGAAGGTCGTCGAGGCCGCCCACGCCGTCGGCGTCAGCGTCGAGGGCGAGATTGGCGCGCTGGGCGGAATCGAGGATGGGCACGGCGCAGGCTTGAGCGAAGAAGAGGCCCAGGAACACCTCACCGACCCAGCCCAGGCAGAGCAGTTCGTAGCCGACACCGGCGTGGACGCCCTGGCCGTCGCCATCGGCACCAGCCATGGAGCCTATAAGTTCAAGAAAAAACCCACCGGCGAAGTGCTGAAAATGAGCCTTATCGAGGAAATCCACAAACGCCTGCCGAATACGCACCTGGTAATGCACGGCTCATCCAGCGTGCCGCAGGAACTCCAGGACATCATCAACAAGTACGGCGGCGACATCAGGCAGACCTACGGCGTGCCGATTGAGGAAATCCAGCGCGGCATCAAGCACGGCGTCCGCAAGGTCAACGTCGATACCGACAGCCGGTTGGCCATCACCGGCGCGATTCGCAAGGTCTTCGCCGAGACGCCGGAAGCCTTCGACCCGCGCAAATACCTCACCCCTGCCCGCGAGGCGATGAAGCAGGTCTGCGTCGCACGAATGACCGCCTTCGGCCAGGCAGGAAACGCCGGAAAAATCAAACCCAACACCTGCAAAGAAATGGTGGATTTTTATAAAAAATAGATGTCCGTGAGGAAAAAGGCAATGACCGTCAAAGTAGATGCAGATAGCGGACGTATCGCCCAGTTTTGTCGTGAGCACCACATTTGCCGGCTGGCGTTGTTTGGATCGGTTCTGCGCGACGATTTCAGCCCGGAAAGTGACATAGACGTTCTGGTGGATTTTGAGAAAGGGCACGTGCCGGGCCTGTTTGGGTTGGTTCGTTTAGAGCGGGAACTATCCGCCGTCTTTGGAGGCCGAAAAATCGATCTGCGAACGCCCGAGGACATCAGCCGTTACTTCCGGGAAAATGTCCTCGCCGAAGCCGAGGTGCAGTATGCCCGATAGCGAGCAACTTGTCAGGCGGCGGTTGTTACGTATCAGTGGTAATGGTAAGATAAATTGTGTAATCAAGGAGATTTCGGGATGAGGTTGTTGGTAAATCTTGTTTATGATTCCGAGTATAAGGGTTACGTCGCGGACGTGCCGGAGTTGCCCGGCTGTATGAGCCAGGGCAAGACGATAGAATCAGCCCTGAAGAACGTCAAAGAAGCCATTTCCCTTTACCTTGAGACCATCCGGCCCAAGCGTAAAACCACCAAGTCGGCGCTGACTACGGTAGTGGAGGTTTAGGGGCATGGGCAGGCTGGCGGGGATTTCCGGGCGAAGAGCCGTTACCGCCTTCTGCCGGATTGGTTACAAGGTAGCCCGGCAGCGAGGAAGCCATGTGATATTGCGCAAACGAGGAATGCCAAATCTTGTGATCCCCTCGCATCGTTCGGTCGCCCCTTTTCTTCTGCGCAGTCAGATTCGAAGAGCAGACCTAACGGAAGAAGATTTCATCGAATTGCTTCGGTGAAAATAAAGGAAAGGTCAATCACATGAAAAGCAAGGTAATCCTGATTGTGTCGGCGGTTTGCGTGGGCGTGCTGGTATGGTCCGCCATTCAAACGGGGGCTGCTGAACCCCCCAAGAAGCCGACCACCAAGCCAACCACCAGGCCGACAGAATGGAAACTGCCGGTAGGTGAAGGCAACCACCGGATCGATGAGTTGACGGCTGCCGATGATGGCCGACTGGTTTTCTTTAAAATCCTGCATTTCGACAAAAAGGACATGCGGGCTGGGCACGGGCCTGATGTTAAATGCTGGATGCTGAACACGAAGAGCGGGAAATTCACCAATCTCGGCGAACTCATGAATAATAAGGTGCAGCGGAATGGGTTGGTCTGGGGACCTGCGATCCCTTCACCGGATGGGAAACATGCCGTAATAATAGCCCGTCCCCCGTTAGGCGAAGGGCCCCCTCAAAATTCAGCCTATCTGCTTACGTTCAAGAACGGCGAGATTCGTAAGCTAGTTGAGAACTCACCAGTGATTGTTCCCGCCTGGGGTAGAGAGAAACTCTATATCAGCCACCTCGGGGCGGATAAAAGACTCTCTCCAATCAAGATTTTCGATACGGTCGGGGGCAAATCGACCGATTTGAAGATATGCGGATTCGTTGCCGCCGTTGATCCTAAAGGCAAGTTTTTCATCTGCGGGTGCGATCCAGACAATCCGACTAGGCCGATAACTAAAGCCGAATTCCGCAAGGCCTCCATGGTGCTTGTAACGCCTGAAGGGAAAGTGCTTTCGAGACTGGTTACCGTCAGGGATATGCGTGCCCTGCCGTTGATGAGCCAGGGTGGTAAATACGTGGCCTTCAGTTGCCTGAAGCGGAACAAACCTCCTCAACCCCCCAAGATGTGGATAGGGATTTGGTCCACCAACGGCAAGGTAAAGCGAACCGTCAAGGAACGAGGATGGCCTCTGGCTGTAACGGACAGGGGCGAAGTTGTCGCGATGATGATTGGTCATCAGGGCGGATTGCCGTTTTCGGTTAAGTTCTTTGACGCTGCCGGCAAATCGCTAATGTTGGTAAAAGAGGCCAAGGCTGCGACGGTCTCCGGCGGCCGCTTGTTCTACGTAACACCCGGAAAGCAACCGGTCATCAAGTCCATGCCGCTACCGTCGGCCAAGAAACCCACAACACAACCCGGTTCAGCGACTACAAGCGAGTGGGCTGGGACGGAGCGACACGTAGTGTCCCTACGGGAAGCGAGGCCCACCTTTCCCGCTACGGCAGAAAAGGGGACAGCAGAAAAGGTGATTTAAACCTGGTTGAAATACGCCTTCGTATTTTTATGCACGTCCGAACAGTTCAGAAGGTCATCCACTTTCCACCATCGCAATTCTGAATGTTGGTCGTCCTTCTTGAGCGGCCTGGAATCCTGCAGGAGATATTCGTAAGCAAGAACCACATAGTGAGTGCCAATCCCCTCATGGCCAAGGTAATTGTCGCCGTAGAAATGTTCATATACACCCAGAAATCGCAGATTTTCCGTGGCTGGAGAAAGACCCAGTTCAAAATCGGCTACTCTCTGGATGGCGTTACGCAGAAGTTCATTTTTCCTGATCCTGCCGCCCGGCACAAACCAGTATCCCGCAGCAGGCCGATTAACACGCTTGCCAAGCAGAACTGCACCTTCGGCATTTTTGATGATCAGGTCAACTGACACCAGCGGCGTAGCATCGACTATCTGAATGAATTTTGAATCGTCAAGTTTCATTGAAGAAGGCCCTGAATTTAAAATTATTCTCAATTCTCGTTCTATTTTCGACACTACCGGATAATTCGTAGCCGAGCGCCACCCGTTTCTTTCAGGTCATTTCCGCAAACGCAGCCAGGTTTTTCGGAATGAGTCGCGGAGGCGGTCGGTGAAGCGCAGGGCTTTGTGGCCGGGGTGGGTGGAGTAATCGGCGTCGGCGAGGTCGGATGGGGCAATCGGCCGGGGTGGGGCGACTCGTGTAACGAAATCGAACACAGCGGCTTTGATTCGCCCGGTCAGTCGCATCACGCAATCCTCTGAATCGCCTCGCCGATGCTATCGAAGACTTCCTGACGTGTTCTGGCCTGTCTGGATTTGACGGCATGAATCTGGGCGGAGTCGATTATGCGGGCATCGCGCCGAATCGTTTCAAGCCGGCCTATGCCGCCGTCGGCGTATTCGCCGAGGGCCACCTCGTTATCCAGCATCCAGCGTGAGACGTCCTCGTCATACTCGGCAGGATACGCCGTGCCTACGACGAAAGGCAATCGCGCGCCTTCGCTAAGCGCCCCCAGCAGCAGTTGCGCCCGGCAGGGGAGTTTTCCGTCGGTCAGGTGGCGGATTTTGTCAAACTCGCGTCGGGCGGTTTCCATATCCCGGCTATAGAAGAACAGCCCCGTTTCCAGTTGGAATCGCTCACTTGGCACGCCCTTTAGTTCCATCGTTCCGTCGGGTTTGGCTCCGTGGATGTGATAGACCTTCACGTTGGCGTATGCCTCCGATTCGAGCAGCATCGTCACTTCCTCGGCAGTGTATCCGACGGCGCAGGTGTCATCGAAATCAACGACGTACAGTCCGGTGTAACGGTCGGGATGTTCCAATGTAGGTAATTTCATTTCAGTATTATTTTCCCAAACCGGCGTTTTCCGACGCGGAGAATTTGTTCGTTTTGTGGGTTCACAACGGTTTCGGTATCGGTGATTTTATCGCCGTCGATACTGACTGCGTTTTGGTTGATAAGTCTGCGTGCCTCGCCGTTGCTTTTGGCGAAGCCGGCCTGGACGACGAGGCTGACGATTCCGATTTTACCGGAAGGGACGGCGATTTCCGGTATTTCGGTGGGTGTCTGTTTTGCGGCGAATACGCGGTCGAACTCGGCGGCGGCGGCATCGGCGGCTGATGGATCGTAGTACCGCTCGACTATCGCCTTGCCCAGGGCGGCTTTGGCGTCGCGCGGATGGGTCTTTTCGCCATCGACCAGTTCAGTTATTCGTTCAGCCGGCAGGTCGGTCAGCAGCGTGAAATAGTTCTCCATCAACAAATCGGGGATTGACATAATTTTTCCGAACATATCATTTGGCTGGTCGGTTACTCCGACGTAATTTCCCTTGGACTTGCTCATTTTTTCGACGCCGTCGAGTCCTACCAGAAGCGGCATGACGAGCACGATCTGCGGCGCCAGGCCGTAGGCTCGCTGGATGTCGCGTCCGACGAGGCAGTTGAATGTCTGGTCGGTCCCGCCGAGTTCGACGTCGGCCTTGACGACCACCGAATCGTATCCTTGGACGACGGGGTAGAGGAATTCATGCAGGAAGACGTCCTGGTCTGCGGCGAGGCGATTTTTGAAACTTTCCCGCTGGAGCATTTGCGCGACGGTCTTCTTGGCCATTAGTTGGATGACGTCCACCATGGTCAATTTTTCCAGCCATTCGCTGTTATATCTGATTTCCAGTTTTCCGCTGGAGGTGTCGAGAATTTTTCCCGCCTGCTGGAAGTATGTTTTCGCGTTAGTCTGGATTTGCTCGGGCGAGAGTGTGGGTCGGGCGGTGTTTTGTCCTGACGGGTCGCCGATACGCGCGGTGTAATCGCCGATGATAAGCACTGCCTTGTGTCCGAGGTCCTGGAATTGGCGCATCTTCCGTAGTTGCACGGTGTGTCCCAGGTGGATGTCCGGTGCGGTCGGGTCCAGCCCGAGTTTGACGCGAAGCGGTTTGGTGGCTTCTTCCAGGCGCCGGCGCAGTTCGTCGGCTGTATAGACGGCTTCGGTTCCCCGAAGCAGCAATTCCATCCGTCCGTCAATATCTGTTTGCTTTTCCTGACTCATGGTCGATAAGTCTAGCGTAACGGGCGGACATTTTCAAACCTTGCCTCCTTTGGGGTCATGGCGTTACTATGATGCCCATGCAAACCATCGCGGAAATGAAATTTTCATGCTTGCTTCTATTGGCGTCAGTCGTTTCGCTCCTGGCTGGTTGTGCCCAGTTACCACCACATCCGCCTCATACCGTGGCGGAGTTCCTGCAGCATCAGCGGTCGGGCAAGCAGGAGTTTCCGCCCAACACGATCGCTCGTCACAACGCCCACCGGGTATTTGATGACAGCCTGACCGCCGATGAACGTCTCGAATCGCTACGGGTGCTGGAGAGAGTGGACGTAGCCGGCGAGCAGACGTATCCGACGCTGGCGATTGTTCTTACTCAGCGTCAGACGCCGCCGGAGGTCCGTCGGGGAGTGTTGGCCTTTCTGGCCGAGAGAGACTGTCCCGGACTGGCAGAGCACGTAGCCGAGGCACTTCCCGATGCCGACAGCGCCCAGTTACGTTCGGCGCTTCTGAATTGGCTCCATAAGCACCCCTCGAATGTCTCGCTGGTTTCCGTGGTAAAATTATGGGCGGCGGAAAAACCGATCAGCGATAAAAGCGAAATGCGTTACCGTCAACTCGTCAAGCGGATTTCCGGAAAATCCTGGTCTGACGCGCTTCTGGACGGTTTGAACACGCCGAAATTCTTCGCTCGCGGTTCCGCCATTGAGATACTCTCGTCCCGATTGGAATCTGAACCTCTGTGCCGGAAGATTTCCGCACTCAAACCACGCACGCAGACAGCCGCCGTATTGAAGTATTTCGCGATGAGTTTCGCCTACGTGCCCGGAACCAGGCGGGAATTGCTCGCCGAAGTCGTTCTGCATCGCGAGGGACCGTCTCGTCTGACGCCGGCTGAACGCATGGTGAATCAGTGGCGGAAGATGTATGACTATCGTTTCAATATCCGCGACTTTCACACCGTAAGCCGACTGGCTACCGACCCGATGCGGAAATCGCTTTCGCGGGCGCAACTTATTCTGGAAATCTCTCAGGGTATCATCAAACGACGGGCAGCCAGGACCAAACGCCTTTTCAGAAGAGGAAGGCTTGTCGATTTCGCCGCGCAGACCGAAAGTCTCTCAATAGCAGATATGTGGAACCTGATGCTTGTCAGTGAGATGCTTGACAAGAAGCGTATCAGGCGGGCATTGAGGGTAACCGCTAAGCGAGATATGGCCGAGAGAAACAGTCAGTCCGGCGGGCTGATAAGGTATGAACATGGCCGGGCCGAAGCGATACTGTATCCCCCAGCCAAGAAGCAAGGCGACGATAAATACGTCCCGACCCGACAGATGCTCAAAGACGCATTGGACAGTCTGTGTTATTTCGTCGGGCACTTCAGCGAGGTGGCCGAGAACATCTCTCGCATCGGTCCGGGCGAGAAGGAACTGGCGTTCGCTGCGAAATACAATATCTGTGGCGTAGTATTCACCACCGTCGCCGGTGGCCGGTTGAACGCGACATACTTCACACCCGGTGGGGTCGTGGTCGATCTGGGTGAATTCAAGGAATAGTTACCGGATTACCGGAATACCGGAAGACCGAATATCGGAACGGTTCCTCGGTCTTCCGGTAATCCGGTCTTTACTCCGCTAAATGTTGCAGTATCTCTTCGATGGCTTCCAGTTCGGATTGCATCTCCTTCAATTGTCCCTGGAGTTCCAGTAGAGGCTGATTGTCTGTTCCGGGCGTCAGTTCGCCCATCGCCTTGTCGATATACCGTCCAAGCCGGTCGATTTGACCGATCAGTTCGCCGCGCCGATGTTGGAGGTTTTCTTTCTGTCCGGCGAGGTTGACTGATTCATTCATTATTTCGTCTATGACGTGTTCAGCGACGAATATCGGCGTTTCCAGACCTGCGCCCAGGGCGATCGCGTCGGAAGGTCTGGCATCGACCCGGATGGTTTTACTGTTGCGCCGGATAAACAGCGTGGCGATGAAGGTATGGTCGCGCAGGTCGCTGACGACGATCTTTTCGACCCTTCCGCCGAGAGATTCGATGGTTTGCGCCAGCAGGTCGTGAGTCATCGGGCGGGGCATCTCGATATTCTTAAGCCTGCGGTCAATGGCCAGGGCTTCGGTGATACCGATAACGATCGGGAAACTTCGCTCCAGGCCGCCGATCTCCTTCAGGAAGATTACCTGTTGCGGCGAGGTTTCCGTTATCACGATGCGCGATAGTTCTGCCGGTATGTCCACTTCGAATACCTCCGCAATGTCATACACAACATTCTATTACACTGCCGGGTTTTCCGCAAGGAAGCGAAACTTGCACCTTCATGAAACCGACTCAATCTTGACAAGTACGGCGGAGGCTTTAAAGTCTATCTCTCCGGCACAGTGGGTTATTCAACACAGGAGCGTACAAAATGGCGCAATTGGCAGTCAATGGTGGAAATAAGGCGTGCGAACATGCTTGGCCGACCTGGCCGATCTGGGGCGATGAAGAACGCAAAGGCCTCAACGATGTCCTGGAATCCGGTCAGTGGTGGTACGGCGAGAAGGTCAGGAAGTTTGAACGGGCATTTGCGGATTTTCAGGATGCGAAGTTCGGCGTAACGGTCTGCAACGGGACGGTCGCTATTGAGGCTGCCTTGACGACGTTGGGGATCGGCGCGGGAGATGAGGTAATCGTCCCGCCTTATACCTTCGTGGCTACTGCCAGTGCCGTGATGCGTGTCGGGGCGGCTCCGGTCTTCGCCGACATCCTTCCGGAGAACCTCTGCATCGACCCTGCCGACATCGAGGCAAAAATTACCGAGAAGACCAAAGCCATAATGCCCGTTCACCTCGGCGGGCACATAGCCGATATGGACGCCCTCAACGATATTGCAGCGAAGCACGGAATCCCGGTCGTCGAAGACGCCTGCCACTCATGGGGCAGCCAGTGGAAAGGAAAGGGAACAGGGGCGCTAGGTGCGTGCGGCGTGTTCAGTTTCCAAGCCTCCAAGAACATCACCAGCGCCGAAGGCGGAATCGTGCTCACAGACGACGAGGACTTGGCTGATCGCTGCCGGAGTTACACCAACTGCGGGCGGGCTGAAGGCAGGCCCTGGTACGAGCACCACCGCCTCGGAAGTAATTTGCGACTGACGGAGTTCCAGGCAGCGATACTACTGGCGCAGTTAACTCGCCTCGAAACCCAGACTCTCAAACGCCAGGCCAACGCTGCCGTTCTGGATGAGACCCTCAGCGGCGCGCCAGGTATCACCGTCCTGACCAACGATGTGCGAATGACCCGGCGGAGTTATCACTTTTACACATTCCGCATCAGGCCTGGCGAATTGGGTGTGGGGCGCGAGAAATTCATTGAGGCACTTGCGGCTGAAGGCGTACCGGCGTCGCCGGGTTATTCGATTCCGCTCTATAAGAATCCGGTTTTCTATCACCTTGACGAAGAACCGGCGGCGCGTTCCTTCGCCGATAGCGTTGATTATGCCAAGGTGTGCTGTCCGGTTTGCGAGGCAGTCTGTTCCGATGCCGTCTGGTTGCCGCAGGCGTTCCTCCTTGCCGATGAGCAGGCAGTGCGCGACGCAGCGGCTGCGATAGTGAAGGTCTGCGAGAATATCGGCGAATTGAGGTAAGCGGAAATGTTCAGAGCGTCGGCTGATGAAGTGGACCTTCGCCCGCCTGCCGGTGGGGAAATGATCGGATTTATCGCCCGGCTGGTCGGTTCGACGGGTACTCACGACCCGATTATGGCGCGGGCCGTCCTGTTGGACGATGGCGAGACGAAAGCCGTTATCATTTCATGCGACCTGCTCGGTTTCGAGGTGCCGAGGGCCGATGAAATCCGCAGCCGGATTACTGAAACCATCGGTATCGAAACCTCGAACGTCCTTCTGGCCTGCACGCATACGCATTCCGGACCCGCTTCGCTTGCAACGGGAGGCCCATGGCTTGACGAGGCTGGGGAAAAGATCGTGAATCTGGTAAGCGGGCTTGCCGCGACACTTAAACCCGCCCACCTGTCGTATGGTACGACGAGAGTCAGCGGTATCGGATACAACCGCGAGAGCGAGCAGCATCCCATCGACGAAACCCTCGGCGTCATCGGTATTAACGGCGACGATGGAAAGGCTATCGCTACGATTATCAACTACGCCACACATGCGGTGATTCTTGGTCCGGAGAATCTGGAGTATTCCACCGATTTTCCCGGCGCAGCCGCCTGCCACCTGGCCCGGCTGCGAGGCGGCGTCGGCATGTACCTCCAGGGTGCTTGCGGCGACGTTGATCCTGCCGTCTATCGCGATCGAGGTTGGGGAACCGGAACGTTCGGTGACGTTGACGAAATCGGTCAAAAACTCGCCGATGCCGCCGTCGCGGCGCTGGTTGATGCACCGGCTGCGGAGGAGGTGAAGATTCGCTCCGTCGCAAAAGTAGTTGACGTTCCCCTGGATGAACCTCCGAGTAGCAAGGAACTGGATGAAGTCGCCGCCGAAGCCGCCGCCGCCGAGGCCGATAGCCCTTCCAGACGGCGGTCCGGCAAGACCATGCTGGAGTGGGTCGAGAAAGTCCGGCAAGCCATAAAGACCGGCGGACCGGCCGAAACCTTCGGCGTCGAAATCTCCGTCCTGGGAATAAACGACCTTCGACTGGTGGGTGTGCCCTTCGAGATCTTTACCGACATCAGCCTGGGTATTAAGGAGGGTCTGAAACCGCTGGAGACGTTTTTCGTCGGATACGCCAACGGATATTGCGGATACTATCCGACACGGTGGGGCAAGGACCTTGGCGGATACGGCGGGCGAACCTCCTGCCGCTACGGCTTCGGGCCTCTGATTACCGCCATAGGCTACAGCGCCGACGAACAACTCGTCCGCGAAGCCGTCGCACTGGCCGCGACGGTCTGAACCGTATTGTTTCGTAATAACCTGACCGAACCATTCCTTCTATCCGAGTGTTTATATTGTTAGAATTTGACAAGTGAGCAACGGGCCGAAATAAAAGCGGGCAGGAGGCAGGGCAGAGATGAGTATTGTTGGTATCACCGGCGTGTTTTTTTCTGTTGTGCTGGGTCTTTCCCAACCGACGACAGCGCCGGCTGTGGAAAAGAAATGGGTGCAAGTCTGGCCCAGCGAGTCGAACGGGCGAAAGTTGGTCAGAGCTTCGGGCGGCAAGAGATATCCCTCCACGGGTCCAGGCGCGTATAACTACTTCAGGTGGTCTGGGGCAGGTACATGGAAGCGATTCAAGGTGCGTAAGGGCGTGCCTGCTATTATCAGGGCGAATGCGGATACCCAAAGCCTGGGCGACATTGCATTCCGCCTGAGCGAATTCGTCAATGGCAAAAAAGTCCAAAGGCTTACTTTCAGGGGCCCAAACTGCGTCGGCGGCAAAGCGCGCGGCGACCCGAGGTACAGGCTTATTTACCATGTTCCCCAGTCGGAGAAACTTGAAATCACCAACACGGGAACGGGCTTCTACGTTACGGTGTACCAACTTGTGGAAATACAAACCCAAAGCAGCACTCTGACGGATAAAGAACACGCAAAAATCGTCAAACTGATAAAGAAGATGGACAATGACTCCTGGAAAGTCCGCCGGCAGGCACAGAGC
>JAUVIQ010000151.1 GCA_030592655.1 Planctomycetales bacterium
CCAGCACGAACTGGTCGCGCCGAACGCGGCGGTGTTCGACCTGTCGGCTGCTTGCAGCGGGTTCGTCTATTGCCTGGCGATTGCCAAACAGTTCATCGAGGCGGGCCAGTTCAAAAACTGCCTCGTCATCGGGGCCGAGACACTCAGCCGGTTCACCGATTACGAAGACCGAGGCAGTTGCATCCTCTTCGGCGACGGCGCAGGAGCGGTCGTCCTGAAGCCGACCGAGGATGACGCAAAAGGCGTCCAGTACACAGTCATGCACGCCGACGGAACCGGGTGGGACTTCATCTGGCTCCCCGCCGGCGGATCGAAAATGCCCGCTTCGCAGCAGACGGTCGAACAGCGCCTCCATTACCTGAAAATGCGTGGCAGGGACGTTTATAAGTTCGCCATCGAAAAAATGCAGTGGCTACTGGAAGACTGCATGAAGGCCTGCGACCTGACGCCCGATGACGTGGACCTTGTCGTCCCGCACCAGGTAAATATACGGATTCTCAAATCGGCTACGCAGAAATTGGGCTTTCCGATGGATAAGGTCTATGTCAACATAGACAGGTACGGTAACACCTCGGCTGCCTCTATCCCCATCGCGCTGGACGAGGCGGTTCGGTCCGGGCGTATAGGCCCCGGCTCGACGGTGCTGCTGATCGCCTTCGGCGCAGGACTGACCTGGGCCGGGGCAGTCGTAAAACTGTAACTGATTACCAATTACGAATTACCAATTACTATGAATGTCGCATTTATATTTCCGGGCCAGGGCGCACAGCAGGTCGGGATGATGGCTGACCTGGCTGATGCGTCGTCGTCGGCGAGGGATGTCTTCGCCGCCGCCGATGAGCAGCTAGGTTATGCGCTGAGCGAGATATGCTTCCAGGGCCCGTCTGAACGCCTCGACGCCACGGACATCGCCCAGCCTGCGATGTTCGTCTGTTCCGCGGCAGCAGCGGCGGCGATGAAGGAAGCCCTGGGCGAAAATGCACCCGTCGCAACAATGTCTGCGGGATTGAGCCTGGGAGAATATAATGCCCTGCACACATCCGGGGCGATAGACTTCCGGGCGGCGCTCGACCTGGTATCCGGTCGCGGACGGTTCATGGCTGAAGCATCCGAGGCCCGTCCGTCCGGAATGGTCAGCATTATCGGACTTGACGAGCAGAAGGTCGTCGAATTATGCGCCGCCGCTTCTGAAGGGTCCGTCCTGACGCCGGCGAATTTCAATTGTCCCGGACAGATTGTCATCTCCGGCGATCTTGATGCGTGTAAGCGAGCGACGGAACTGGCGAAGGATTTCGGCGCCAAAGGGGCGGTGCCACTGAAGGTCGCAGGGGCCTTTCACAGCGAATTTATGGTCCCGGCGGCGGAGAAACTCGCCGAGGCCATTTCCGACGTTGAAATAAGCCCACCGGAATTTCCGGTGATTGCAAACGTTGACGCCGCACCCCACGGTGATGGAGAATCGATAAAGGATAAACTTATCAGGCAGATGACTTCTCCGGTCCGGTGGGAGCAGTCGGTTCGCCGGATGCTGGACGAGGGCGCGGAGCAGTTTTACGAGATTGGTCCGGGAAAAGTGCTTGCAGGGCTTATGAGGCGGATCGACCGGAAGGTAAAGGTTGTGAGCATCAACTCCGCCGACACGCTGGCGAAACTCGCCGGCGAACTGGCGCAGTAAAACAGGAACGAAAATAATGTCCGAAAACGAAAAGGTCGCAATCGTAACAGGCGCCAGCCGGGGAATCGGGCTGGAAATCACCCGCCAACTTCTGGCGATGGGAATGACCGTCGCGGCGGTCGATATCCGCGAGGACCTGCTGTCCGAGATGCCAGCCGCGCTTCCGGACGCGGGCGAAAAACTCGATACCCGCGCACAGGACGTTACCGACAGCAAAGGATTCGGCGCCGTCATCGACGCCATAGCCGAGAAATACGGGCGAATCGACGTGCTGGTCAACAACGCCGGAATAACGCGCGACGGGTTGCTGATGAGGATGAGCGACGAGGACTGGGAACTGGTCCTGAAGGTCAACCTGACCAGCGCGTTCATCGGAACCCGCGCCGTCGCAAGGCACATGATCCGACGGCGCGAGGGCGTGATAATCAACATGGCGTCATTCAGCGGTATCGAGGGAAATCGCGGACAGGCGAATTATTCATCGTCCAAGGCCGGTCTTATCGGTCTGACCAAGAGCACGGCCAAGGAACTGGCCGGTAAAAACGTCCGCGCCAACGCCATCGCGCCCGGATTCATCGCCACGGAAATGACCGACGCCCTTCCCCAGCAGGCAAAGGACATCGCTTTGGCGCTGATTCCGCTGAAGAAGATGGGTCAGCCGACCGACGTAGCCCGTGTTGTGGCGTTCCTGGCGTCCGACGATGCTGCCTACATCACAGGACAGGTAATCAGTGTGGACGGCGGGCTGCACATGTAAATAAAATGTCGCCGGCGGGTTTTGCCTCCTGCGTATTGCAAGATGGCGCCCTTGCCGATATAGTACCGCGACATTTATGGTAGGGTCTCGGAATGTGGGACTCATAGCGAATTGGAACAGAACCTGGGTTTATTTGCAGTGAGGAGAAAATAGTGGCCAACGAAATTGAAGAAAAGGTCATCGAGATTGTCAGTGAGCAGATGGGCGTCGATAAGAGCGAGATTACCCGCGAAACGTCGTTCGTCAACGACCTGAACGCCGACTCGCTGGACACGGTCGAACTGGTCATGGAGTTCGAGGATGAATTCGAGATGAGCATCCCGGACGAAGAGGCCGAGAAGATTCAGACCGTGGGTCAGGCCATTGATTACATCACCGAACACGGTAAGAAGGCGTCCGCGTAGCCTTGGCGATGGCTGGTCGGGTATATCCCGCAGTGGAAGGCGCTGCACAATGACGAAACGCAGGGTGGTCATTACCGGTCTGGGTACGGTCAATCCGCTCGCCCATGACGTCGAGAATTTCTGGACCGCTCTGCTTGAAGGTCGCAGCGGTATCAGGACCATTGCGCGGTTCGACACCGAGGGATACGCCTCGCGGATAGGCGGGGAAGTGGTCGATTGGGCGGGCGTCCCGACGGAGTACGTCGAAAAACGCAAGTTGAAGCGTCTGGACCGCTTCGCCCAGTTCGCCATCGCCGCCGCCGTCGAAGCCGTCGAAAACAGCAAAATCGACTTCGACGCCACAGATAAGGACCGTTGCGGCGTGCTGATAGGAAGCGGTATCGGCGGGCTGGAAACGCTGCAAATCCAGCACAGGGTATTGCTGGACAGAGATCCCTCGCGGGTAAGCCCGTTCACTATCCCCAGGCTGATGGTCAATGCCGCCAGCGGGAACGTAGCCATCCTCTGGGGACTTCGAGGCCCGAACAGCGCCGTCGCCACCGCCTGCGCCTCGGCCGGTAACGCCATCGGCGACGCGGCCCGACTTATCCAGCGCGACCAGACCGACGTAATGATTACCGGCGGGTCCGAAGCGGCGCTCATCGAGATCGGACTGTCGAGCTTCTGCGCACTCAAGGCGCTCTCCACGCGAAACGACGATCCTCTACACGCTTCCAGACCGTTCGACAAGGACCGCGACGGCTTTCTCCTGGCTGAAGGAGCCGGCGTAATCATGCTGGAAGAAATGAATCACGCCGTCGGCCGAGGGGCCGACATTTTCGCCGAACTTATCGGCTACGGAAGCACCTGCGACGCCTCGCACATCACCGCGCCGGACCCGACAGGACGAGGCGCCGCCGATGCGATGCGAAACGCCCTGACCGACGCGGACATTCAACCGCAACAGGTCGATTACATCAACGCGCACGGTACGAGCACGCAACTCAACGACGTTATGGAGACCCGCGCGATAAAGGAAGTTTTCGGCGACCACGCCCGCAGCGGGCTGGTTATCTCATCTACCAAGAGCGCCACAGGCCACCTTCTGGGCGCAAGCGGCGGAGTGGAGATGATCGCCTCCGTCAAGGCCATCCAGACCGGATATATCCCGCCGACGCTCAACCTCGAAAACCCCGACGACGAATGCGACCTTGACTACTGCCCGCTGGTAAAACGCGCCAAAGACGTGAACGTCGCGCTTTCCAGTTCCTTCGGCTTCGGCGGACACAACGTCGTCCTGGCGGTTCGGAAATTCGAGGGGTAACAAAACCATGCCTCGCTGTGCGTAGCACCACTTTGTGGAAGCGAATTCTCGCGCCGTGAGTCTCCTGACCCACCGCGTTCCACCCCGGTAGGCGTTCACCCGGTATCTACCGCGCGCTCCGGCACGACCACCGGCTCCGGGGGCGGCTTCATCGCCTTCCGCTGGGCGTCGGTAAGGACTTTGGTGGTGATGTAGTCGTGGATTTTCCTGCCGGCTTCACCGAGCGCCTTGGCGTCGGTAAGGTCCACGCCCATCATTTGCTTTACGTAGGCGGTCTTGATTTTGGTTATTTGGTCTGCGGTGAGGTTGGCCTTCCTGTACTTGTCGATTACCCACCGGGCCTGGTATTGAAACCACTTGACCTCCTGGGCGGGTTTCAGCACGGCGATGAATTTCGCCTGCCATTGCCTTTTAATCTGCCCCTCGCTGGCTTGGACACTGCGCATTCTGGCGAAGGCTGCTTTTTCCAAGTCTTTGTCCTCGCTGGCCCTGGCCTCGGCGACCATTCTCTTGATGCCGATCATGTGCGCGGCCATACCGGCGTAAAAATCCTTCATCGCCTTGTCCCGCCTGACAATCAGATCGTCGATTTTCTTCTGCTGTTCCTTGCTCAGATCGCAGACCCTGGCCAACTGTACGTGCAATGGGGATTTATCGGGCGCGAGAGGTTTTTTAATTGGCTTTACCACCGGCTTCGAGATGGCGACAGCCTTTTCCCATTGCTTGCGATGACCGCTCATCCGGGCCAGGAGTTTGTCCATCGCCTTTGCCGCATCGCCGTCGAGGACCTTCCGAAGGCCGTCGAGGCGCTTGAGCATCTTCAAATCCCAGCCGAGGTTCTCGTAGAGCGCCAATCCGCCAGCATAAGCCCTTATTGTGTAGGTCGGTCCGGCCGGAGGCTTCGCCAGTTTGATACCGGAAAGATTCATCGAGCGACCGAGAAAACCATCACTCCCCAGGTAGTCGATGATCTTGATCGCCTGGGATTTGGAGATGTAACTGACCAGGAGGAAAGCCGGATACGTGGTTGGCCGTTCGACGGCTGTAGTGAATCCCAGATCGTAGAAGAGCCTGTGCTGCGGACCGTGATAGTCCAGATAAAGCCGCAACTGCTCAAGATTGGCCTTGAGTTTCTTGACGCGCTCAACGGCGGGGTTGGGTTTGACGGCTACGGTGAGTGTGAAGGTCTTGAGGACGGGCGTCTGCATTTTCCTTCTGGAGGCTTTTCTGTACTTCAGCGTTACTCTGGCCGTTCCCGGTCTGGTCGCCAGAAAGGTAAAGATGAACCTTCCGGGAAACCCTTTGGCTCCCTTGTGGTCGCGCGAGACATATTTTCCTTTGTCCACGTGCACGATTGTCTTGCCTTCGCCTTCGACCTTCCCTATCAACCAGTACCAGGGGCGCGGATTGCTGTCCAGACGGATGATAATTCTCTGCCGGACAACAGCCGAGACCTTCTTACCGTTGGCTGAATCGTCCAGTTCCAGCGGGGCAGGAGGGTTGGCCGGCGCATCCGGCGACGGCAGGAGTCGGCCTGTCTCCAGATAAAGCGGACCGTCGCGGTACCTCTTGAGCAGCCAGCCGGCGTGCACCGTGTGCTTGCTCAGGCTCACGTCCTGGCCGAAGTGCTGCATCAGGCCCCACGGCGTCCAGATACGGTCATATTCCTTGCCGGCAATGGGCTTTCCGTCGTAAGAAAGCCGGCCGAGGCGATTCTCGTTGCGAGTACCGGCTGCGCCTATGTTGTACTCGTATTTCCACTTGCCGAGGGCGTACACGCCGGACTTCTTCGTATCAACCCTGGCGGATTTTAAGACGGGCCTCGCTCCTTTCAGCGGTGCCCGGCAGTGCTCGCACTGGCCGAGCCTGGCCGAGCATTTTTTGCACAGTACGAACGCTCCGCCGCCGGACTCCTTGCCGCAGACGACGCACTTGCCGAGGTCGCCGGGGTAGTACCTGCCCTTGCACGTTTGGCACAGTTCAGCCCCGACCGGGGCGGCGAGCGCCGGCATCGCCAATACACACAATGCGATAACAAATCGTTTCATGGTGGGATTCCTTCTGATTTTCCGCACAGTAACACACTCACACCGCGTAATAAATCAGACGCTTTGTTTGCGCAAAAGTTCCCCTTTCCCCCTAATAAATATCTTTTTTTCCTGCTCCCTTATTTGTCCTGATGAACCATACCTCGCGCCATTTTCAGCGCGTCGCGCCTGTTGGTAATCTGTTCGTTCAGTTGGGCGTCGTATAGTCTCCGAAGAACCCGTCCCAGAATCGCACCTTCTTTCAGGCCTATCTCTTTGAGGTCCGCTCCGGTAACCAGCGGCTCCGGGTCGATCTGTTTCGGGTCGATTGCTTTGATTCGTCGGCGGATGGCGAGATAGTAGCGTTTCCCGCCGGTACTGGTTCGCTCCTCGAAACGCCAAAGCGCTTCGAGACGCCGGAAATCCCTGTGCGCGAGGATTCGCTTAAATTCGGCAAGGGGCATATCGGGAACGGTTTTCCAGTCGTCGAGGTGCTCACCCATCCAGAGAAGCGACTTTCGCATCTCGTTCGAGCCGCCCCATCGTCGGACAATCCTGCGAATGTCGTTTGCCGGCAGGTCGCATAGCATCGTCGCTATTGTCAACAGCGCGTCGCCTCGACTGGTTACAGCGCCGGCACGCCTCGATACCTTCACCCACCCGGATGTATCGGCGAATATCTCCGGCAGGATTGCTTCAAGTAGTCCGAGTTTGTGGAGTTGCATCAGCGATGCCGCTGCAGTGGCGTCGGCGCACATTTTTTCGAGTTCTTCGCGGATACGTTCGCCGCTGATTTGCGTTATCCGCCCGGCTCGGCGTTTAATTGCTTTTGCGGTGTCGCGGTCGATACGGAAGCCGAAGCGCCCCGAAAATCGCACTGCCCGCAGCATCCGCAGGTAATCTTCGGCGAATCGCCGGTGCGGATCGCCTATGGCGCGGATGACGCCGGCTTGGAGGTCTTTCCGCCCATCGATGTAATCAATCACCTTCCCGCACAGCGGGTCGTAGAACATTCCGTTGATGGTGAAGTCCCGCCGTTGGGCGTCTTCGCGTGCGGAAACGAATTTCACGCTGTCAGGATGCCGCCCGTCGGAATAGGAAAGGTCGCTTCGGAAGGTTGTTACTTCCACAGTTCGCCGGTTGATGATTACCATTGCCACGCCGAACTTCGCCCCGATCATCAGCACGTGCCCGAAGAGTCGCTTGACTTGTTGCGGCGTCGCGCTGGTGGCTACGTCGTAATCGGAGGCACGATGCCCCATCAGCATATCGCGCACGCACCCCCCGGCCAGCAGCGCCTCGTGCCCAGCCGCCCGAAGCCTGCGTATAACCCCAACCGCCGTCGCCTTGGTTGCCGATGATCCCATAGCAGATAAGGTCGCCCGTAAAGACGCGGATGTCAATCAGAAGAAAAAAGGGGACGGGAATGCTCTGTTGAAAACAGGGTGAAACTATTTTGGATTAATCCTTCTGTCAGACCCGCAGGTCGGAGCGAAGCGGAGACTCGCCGTGGCGAGGTCGTCTTTCTTAGCCACGGGCGGAAGCCCGTGGAAAGAGATTGCATAATAAATTCAAGCCCCGGAGGGGCGTCTTATTTTATAACAAATCATTATGCCAACAGCATCCAAGGCGCCCCGCTGGGGCTTGCACACATTGATCGATTTTACCACGGGCTTCCGCCCGTGGCTAAGAAAGGGTACAAACCGGTTACATAGTTTACAGATTGAACCGGGCACATGGTTTACACCTTGTACGATGTATAGGCGAAAGGAGCGTTGCCTATGCCGTGGAAG
>JAUVIQ010000185.1 GCA_030592655.1 Planctomycetales bacterium
CTTGGTACGCTTATATGTTCTTTGACAAGTGAAGACAGACTCCGAAGACAGGAATACCGGATTACCGGAATACCAAAGAATCCCCACGGGACCGAGGGTCCACAATGGTACTCTGGGCCGGTTAGGCAAGATAGGCAAGGGCGTATTTTTTAAAATGGACCCAAAAACGACCCCGAAATACGCAAGTGCTTGTCGGCCAAAGAGTTATGGATTTTGCCTTTGGCCCGAATTGGCCCCAATTGGCCCCAATGGTTCCCATTCGTTCCCAATGGTTCCCAATCGGCCCGAATCGGCCCGTTTCGTTCCGTTTGGTTCCGTTTCGGCCCGTTTTCGTTCCGACCCGCTTCAATCCACAATCCACAATCCGGCTTCGCCAAAGGCTACGCCGAGACAAGTCCGCAATCTAACAGTATCCGTTCGGATGCGTCTTATGCCATCCCCAGGCGTGGGCGACGATTGTATTGAGATCAGGATACTCGCATCGCCAACCTAATTCGTCTCTGGCATTTTGGCTTGAGGCGACCAGGCTCGGCGGGTCGCCGGGGCGACGATCAACGACTTCAGCCCGAATCGGATGACCAGTAACAGCCCGGCAGGTCTCAATGACCTGTCTGACCGAAAAGCCCTCGCCGTTACCCAGGTTGAAGACCTTCACCCCCCCCGCTTCAACGGCTTCGATAGCAAGGACGTGGGCGGCTGACAGGTCCATCACGTGGATATAATCGCGGATGCAGGTTCCGTCGGGCGTGTCGTAATCGTCGCCGAAAATCTTCACGGATTCGCGCTTACCCAGCGGAACCTCCAGAACCAATGGGATCAGGTGCGTTTCGGGGATATGGGCTTCGCCGATAAGCCCGTCGGGATGAGCGCCGGCTACGTTGAAATAGCGAAGCGCGACAAAGCCCATACCGTAGGCTTCAGCAAAGGCTCGCAGCATGAACTCCACGCACAACTTGCCGGAGCCGTAGGGATTTATCGGCTCGGTGCGATCCGTCTCGCGGATGGGAATTTGCCCAGGCCGGCCATAGACCGCAGCCGTTGATGAGAAGACCATCTTCGACACGCCGGAAGCCCGCATCGCTTCCAGGAGCGTCAGCCCGCCGAGCGTGTTGTTGCGGAAGTATTTTTCGGGTTTTTCGACCGACTCGCCGGCTTCGATGAACGCCGCCAGGTGAATGACGGCCTCGATATCGTTTTCGCGCATAGCGGCCGTCAGAGCGGCTGTGTCGGATATGTCGCCGGTGACGAGTTTTGTATCACCAATGGCTTCGGCGTGGCCCGTGGCGAGATTGTCATAGACTGTGCAGTTGTGCCCCGCCGATGCCAGTACGCCGATCAGATGCGAGCCGATATAACCGGCTCCGCCTGTAACCAGAACATTCATGGTAGTTTCCCGCTAAATACCAGGTGTTTCCTGATTCGTTTAACCGTCGCAGGGCCGATGCCGGAGACGTTTTGCAGGTCCTCGGCAGATGTGAAAACATGACCCGCCTGTCGGTAAGCGACAATCGCTTCAGCCTTTACCGGACCTATCATCGACAGTCGGCGAAGCGAAGCCAACGAAGCAGTGTTCGGGTCAATTTTCTCAAGGATAAGTTTGACTTTATCGGGATTGACCGTCGGCGGGCAGTCAAGCGCCGCTGTATGTGTGGCTGAAAGATAAATCAGCCCACACCCGCACACCCCAAGCAGCACCGTCAATGCCGAACGGTCGGACCGGTTCCAAAACGTGTAACGCTCCGGCTGATGAGGCTTGGGGTTCGTATCGCTCACGTTTCATCCGCCTCGATTGGCTCGTCCTGGTCGGGGACGGACTCGTCGGCAGGACGCATGGACGACCGGAAACTCCGCAGTTCCTTGAAGGACAGTTTCCCCCGCATGTTGCTGTGGCACAGGCCGCCGTGAGGAAGGTAATGACCTTCGTAATCGGCAAGGTCGCGCCAGCAGACGCTTTCGACGAACGGTTTGGAAATGGCAGTCCGGTAAAACGCCTGCAACCATTCAGCCTGTAGTCGCGGGTTCCACGGCGCGTGCCAATGCCCGGCGTCCCTGGCGAGTTTTTGTCCGCCCCATGCGTCCCATTTGTCAGCCGAGACGTTCGACGGCGCCTGAACACCGGTAATTTCCAACGGAACGCCGAATCCGACGAATTCATCCAGCATCGCCGAAATCTGCATGAAGTCGCGAACGTACATCCCGTCCTGTGGAGCGCCCATATATACCTGAACGCCAAAAGCGTCGAACCTGATACCGCTCTGGACAGCCATGCCCGCGTACAGCATCGGCGGAATGGTCCGCTGGTTGCGAGCGTAGTATTCGCCCCACGGAAACACGAGGTCTATCAACACAACCGATTTCGGCGCAAGTTTCTTCACAAGAGAACAACTCATCCGCGTCAGTTCCATAATCTGCTCAAAACTCATGTTGAAACTGTTGTGGGCGTGCAGACCGCAGGCCACTCGCCAAAGCCTCAGCTTCGGCTCGTAACGCTGGACGACTCGCTGGATATGTTCGTAAATCATGTCGCGGATGGCCTCGTAGTCGTACTCCCAAAGATAAAGCCATTCCGGGACGTCGGCAGGATCAAAACTCACCAGTGGTCCGGCGTGAACGGGACGTCGATTTGCCGCCGCCCAGTTGATCCAGTCATCGACGTGTTCCCATTTATACGACCGTTCCTTTGGTGCGAGGTGCTTCCATGAAACCGGTATGGAGACGAAATCGAATCCGCTGGCGAGTCGTTGACGGTAACGTTGGTTTCCGCTAAGCAGGTCCACGACGCATCCGAAGCCTGCGCGTCCGGCGGAGGTGCTTTGACGACGACGATTGAGAAAAATGTCGCCGTGAAAGAGTGTTATTTTCTCGCTGAGAACGATGGCTTTGGCGAGCGCGTCGTCGGCAGCGACCGCCGCTTTCGCCGGATCGTCGCAGTTAAGCGAACTGATGAATAAGCGTCGAACCCCTTCAAATTCGCTGTTTAGAGCCTGGGCCTTGTCGTAATCAAACAGCCCCCAGTCTTCCCGCTTTTGGATCAGTTGCATTACGCGTGCGCGAGTCAGTTCGACGTTGAGGTTGTAAGGGGCTTTGCGATCGGGAAGGCGAGTGGTCGGAAGGAGCATCTTCCCCGGTTTTCCGGCATCCCACAGCAACATCAGCCCACAGGCGCCGCTGCTGCGCTTCATACACGAAATCTGACCTTTATCTGCGACGATGTCAGCCCGAACGGGAATACCGCCCTGACCGAAAACGTACGCCCCCGCCAGGTCGATGCGTCCTGCTGGTCCGTCGTCGCGATAAACATCAAATCGAAGCATCGTTACCTCAAGACAAAAAAACGACTCTTACCGGTGGTCTGCCGGGTTACTAAAACATCGCAAGAAGTTCAATCCACGTATCGTATCGCCGATGAATCGGATTTTCCACTATCTCTTTGCCTCGCGCTATCAGACGATCCCGCTGCTCTGACATTATACGAAATGATAAATCCAGAAAAACGTTTGACAACTGCGCTTTTTAAGCCTTATTATAAGTCCGTGATCGCGGGGTAGAGCAGTCTGGTAGCTCGTCGGGCTCATAACCCGGAGGTCGCAGGTTCGAATCCTGCCCCCGCTATTTCATTGACACGCGACCGTCCTTTCGGGCGGTCGTTGTCGTTATAGAAGGCGTAACAACAATTAACCGATGCGATTGTTTCCGCCGAGGCTGTCGCATCCGCAAGGCACTCAAGAAATAAGTCCGCAGCAAGAAGCGTTGCCGGATCGAGCGACACGTAGTGTCTCTACGGGAAGCAATCCACGGCAAATCCTCTGAAGCCGTCTGGACTCCGCTTGCTACTCTCGAAGAGTCCTACGGACTGCGAATTCGCTACGTAGCACAAGTCGCTTCGTCCCGACCTGCCTCTTGCAAAATACACCTATCCCCGTCTAGAATAGACAATTACATGGAGGTGATCGGCGGCCTGGTGGCGCCCCTGGTCTTCAAAACCAGTGTGGGGCTTAAGAAAGTCCCGGGTGGGTTCGATTCCCATTCGCCTCCGGTACCGAGCTTTGTATGAGTTAAAATACGTCGGTAAAGGACCGAAAGAAGGATTCGGTATGGTAAAGCCGTTTCGAAAAATTCCGCAGCCTGCGATTGATCGCCTGGGTCGGGGCAGTGAATACCGACCGTCACGGACAGGGTTAGTCATCTCGCTGATCGGGTTGGTTCTCATCACCGGCGGCGTCCTTGTAACGCATCGCGCGGAAAACGAAACCGTCGCTGTCTTGCCGGAGTGGGACCTTGTCCTGGCGGCCCGAATCGGCGGAATCGAATACGTCGTCCCCTCCGAACCGGAGACCGCAACTTGCCCCTGCGACCCAAAGCCCGCGAAGACCAGGAAGAAGCCACCCAAATTCTGCCCTACATGACCATAGAAGCATAAGGTTATGCGTGACATGGCCACTACCATCGAAATAAACAGAAAAAACGCACGCAGAATGCGGCGGCTGGTCCGGCTGCGAATCTGGGTGCAAACTGCTTTCCTGGCTGTCTGGCTCGCGCCGATGGGCAAGGCGGTGCAGTCTATGCCGTCGTGCGTCTTTCATTGCTATGCCTGCCCGCTGGCGTCTTTTGCCTGCCCGATCGGCGTGATTGCGAATTTCTCCGCCTGGCATGCCTTCCCCTTGCTGGCTGTGGGCGTGTTGGTAATCGTCGCCGGGCTTCTCGGATCGCTGGTGTGCGGATGGGCGTGCCCGTTCGGATTTTTGCAGGATTTGACGGCGAAAATACCCGTCCGAAAGTTCCGAATCCCGAATTGGATGGGATATGGGCGATACCTTGTCCTTATCGGGCTGGTGATTCTCGTTCCGTATTTCTGGGGCAAGGATCATCCATTGTTTATCTGCCGGGTCTGTCCCGCCGGTGGCATCGAGGTCGGGCTTACGCGTATGATCCTGGGCCTGACGACGGACGCGCCGGAGGTCTGGCTGGGCACCGCAAAATGGATAATCGTGCCTGTGTTCCTGCTTGCGGCGGTGATTACATATCGACCCTGGTGCAAGATTTTCTGCCCGCTTGGCGGGTTCCTTGCATTGTTCAATCGCTTCAGCGTATTCCACCTTCGCTTCGATCCGGACGCCTGCACCGAGTGCAATACCTGCCGGTCCAGATGCGAGATGGGCGTCCACGTCGAACAGGCCGTCAACACGAAAGAATGTATCCGCTGTCTGGAATGCACCACCTGCGGGGCAATCAAACCGCAATTCGGGGGGGGAAATACCCGGACGAAAGAATAGGACGGCCTACCGATTTGCATTCAGGGTCTCCATCGCTTCCTGGTAGAACAGCCAGACGGGCGCGCCGCCCATCGCTACGGCGATCCAGACGGCCTCGTCCAGTTCCTCGCGGGTGATGCCCATCTTCGCCGCCTTTTCAAGATGCGCCTCGACGCAGGGTCCGCAGCGCGCCATCACCACAAGGGCGAAGGTGATGAGTTGCTTGGTCCTTTCATCCAGCATCCCGGCAGCGCCGGCCGACTGCATGAGCGAGCCGAACGCCTTCTTTGCATCAAGCGTAGTGGATGCGCCGTCGGTCGCCGAAGGTCCGAAGAATTCGGCGCAACATTCGTCCGGGTCTTCCGATGAATTCTCCGATTCGGGCGAATGAATGTGATCGGGAAATTCGTCGTCGATTTCTTTTACAGGAGCGTCCGATGCCGGTTTGCCCGACAGGGTTACGAGGATTTTACCATCTGAGCGTTCAACGATTTTTCCGACGACCCATGCGCCGGCGCTGCCGGCGGAGAGAGCGTCGATCAGCATTTGGGTTTTATCGGACGGTACGGCGATGAGCAGCCCGCCGGAGGTTTGGGCGTCGAAGCCCAGTTCTACC
>JAUVIQ010000070.1 GCA_030592655.1 Planctomycetales bacterium
CAACCGGAGCGGAGCGGAGGTTGTGGGTGCTGGATGGGCAGTAGAGCAACGCACCCACAAGCTCCGCTCCACTCCGTTGCGCTTCGCTTGAAGGTGCCACCCAATCGTGGCGACAAACATCCACACCAGTATCGCCAGGTAGATTACCGCACCGGCCGGGCCGTACTGGGTGGCGGCGTCCATGATGAGATTGTGCGGGCTTTTGGTGCTCTCGGCGGCTTCGGGAAGGCGGTGGCGGAGGTACGCTTCGCCGAAACCACCCGGACCCGTACCGAAGACGGGCCTGTCCTTGATAATGCCGGCCGAGCCGACCCAGTATTCCCATCTAATTTGCATACTCAATCCCGGAAGTCGCCCTCGAAGTATGCCCCATCCGGCTACGGCGCAGATTCCCGTCAGCATGACGGCAGCACAGGCCGCCAGAAGTTTCCGGCGGTGGCGGGCGAAGAACGCCGACTTGTACATAATTATCATAGCGGCAGCGGCAGCGACGACGCCCGCGGCGATCCCGCCTTTGCTCCGCGTCAGGAACAACGCAGCCATAGCCACCACGAACAGCCCTGCGGCGATTACCGCCGCCAGTGTCGGCAGATGTATCTCGCCCTTACCCGGCGGAGCGGCCTTTCGGCTGCGCCTCGCCGATGCGAATTTTTCAATCGCCACGCCGCCTGCCGCCGATACCAGCACAACAAGAAGCGACGCGAACACGTTGGACAGGCCGAAATATCTCACCGAAGCACTGTCGCGGATACGCCTCTCGAACATCTTCGCCTGCGCCGTTCCGGGCGTGATTCCGACCTGGGCAAGTTGCTTTTCAGGTTCGTCGCTGAACAAAGCGATCCGCTGCGGTATTTCCCAGACCACTTCGGCGGCGGCCTTGGCTGCCATTGCACCTGCCAGCGCGACGAGAACCGCGACAACCAGCCCCGCCCGTCCCGGCTTGGCGGCGACAAGATACGCCATCGCCATCGCTGCCAGGAGAATCGTCGTCTGCTCGAACCATCCCATCAACGCGCCCCGGACATCCACAGCCCTTATCGCGCCGGTGAACGTCCATGCCGAGAAAACAAGGATTAACACTGCAAAGACCAGCCCGCCAGTTCGGTGTTCCCGCCGGATCGCCTGCGAGATTGTGCAAAGCACAACGCCCGCCAGAAGTATCATCGCGAAAGTAACCCGCCAAAGTTCATCCGGCGATTTATGGGGGACCTGCCCGTTGTCGGCAACGGCAAAGACAAGTTGCGAGGTGCGGAAAGGTATCTCTGTTACGAACACTCTGGCAACAAGCACCGCCAGGATACAGATCATCGCAATGCTTTCGAGGTAGCGGGCGACGCGGTTTTCGTTGCCGGTCATGGTTTGCCCCTGCCGTCGGCGGATTCGAGCAGGGCGATAATCGACACGATACCGACCGTCTGGGCGAAAACCAGTATCGCGCCGGTTTGGTTGACGTGTGGAAGCAGCGACGCACCGGCAGCCGTCGCAGCCGTGGCGAGGTAGATCGTCATAACGGCCTTGCGAGGACTCATTCCGCGCCCCAGCAGACGGTGCGAAAAGTGCCGCTGGTCGCCGATCATCGGATTGCGACGATTGCGAATACGAATCAGCACCACGCTGATAGTGTCGTACAACGGAACCGCCAGAAGCACCACCGGAATGAAGACGCTGTAATACACGCCACTAGGCCCGCCGTGATAGTACGTCGTCAGTATGCTCAGCACGCCCAGCATGAACCCCAGTACCAGCGAACCGGCATCGCCCATGAAAATCTTCGCCGGCGGAAAATTGAACACAAGAAACCCAAGCGACGCGCCCAGCAACAGGCAAAGCCAACCGGCTACGAACCACTGCCCCGATACCGCAGCAGCGGTAAGCAATGCCGCCGAGCATATCGCCGCAACGCCGGCAGACAGGCCGTCGATATTGTCCAGAAAATTGAACGCGTTGGTAATCAGCACCAGCCACAATACGCTGGCGATACTGCTGAAAGGTTCGCCGGCCATCTCCAGCAGACGGAGGCCGCCTATGAATACGACCGCACAGGCTGCGAGAATCTGGGCGGCGAGTTTCAGCCACGGACCAAGATGCTTGCGGTCGTCTATCAACCCGACGACATGCAGGAGCACGCATCCAGCCAGGATCACCAGTGCAAGCGGCGTCTTTTCGACAGCGCCGGGAATGTGAATGGACAAGGTTTTGGCAAGCCAGTCCGGCGCCCCCGCTACCGACCATACCCTCGCAAGGACCATCGCCAGAATGCTCGGAATGAGTATCGCGGCGGTAATGGCCACACCGCCCAGAAGCGGCGTCGGTTTGCGATGCAGGCGGTCCCGTCCGGGCTGGTCGATAAAATCCAGCGACAGGGCAAGTTTTCGCACCAGTACCGTCCCGATAAGAGACAGAATAAAGGCCAGGCAAACCGCAACGGCTGCAGCAAGTCCAATCATTGATGATACCCTTTCCTGCCTAATTGTATCAGAAGTGCGTCTCTGGCCTGTGTCAGAAATTCATCAGAGAGAAGGGGACAGATACCATAATTGCCCCTTTCATCTGTGCGCCACCATCGATTTAAGGTATCTGTCCTTCTATTCCCTTAACTTCCGTCGTTTTTCTGCTCGGCAAATGCCCATATCACCTGCTCTACGCACACCACAAGGCTTTTTCCAGATGTAAGCACGAAACCTTCTTTACCGTGCTGCGCCTGGTTGCCAAGTGACAGATTCCATAACGTCCTTCCGCGTTTAGCGTCCATTGCGGTGAGCAAACCATCGCCTCGCAGAATTACGATAGTCCCCCCTGAGAGAATAGGGGCATTGCTGCGAACAACGTTCTCTATTTTATGTCGCCACAGTACCCTGCCTGTGGCGACATTGAGGCACCACACCTCCGGATGTGGAAAATCGCGTATAAACACCGCTCGTGCACCATCAGTGGTGATGACTTCCTGCGAGTTTCTGTTACCCGTCCGCGGCAAATTCCTCACCCATAGGACTTTTTTGTCTCGTATCCGGATTCCCACCAAGTAGTCATGCGGCCAGAAAAAGGAGTGCCCTTGTGCTGCCTGCAAGCATATCCCGTTAGGGGAAATGGCCATTGCTCCGGAAATGGCCGAACGTGAGAGTCGCCTTCGCGGTAATGAAATTCGCCATGCAAGCGTCCCGTCCTTTGCCCGGATCGCATAGACGTACTCGTTGCGTCCTCCCACAAGAATGATCCCACCCACAATCGCAGATGTAATCTTGGCGCTGGGCGCGTCACAGGTGTATTCTCCCTTGAAAGGCTCACTGACCCACACTGGTTCACCCGTTTTAGCATCTACCGCGTAAATCTTCCCGGTTTCATAAATCACGTAGGCACACGAGGTGTCCACGAACAAGCCAGAAGGGTATCTCTTGTTTTCATCAAATATCCACGCTTCGTGTCCTGTATCTAATTCCAGTGCCGTTACCCCATCGTTGGAAGCCACTATCACAGTGTCTCGATAGATGGCTATCGAGGGTGGAGTAACGCACTTGAGTGCATGCTTCCACAATTCCGACCCATCGGATAACCCAAAGACCGTAAGGCGGAAGGTCGCTCGACAAACAGTACCTGAACCACTAATCACAACAAGATGGTTTTCATTGGCAACAGCATCCAGCACTTGCTCGCCTAGGTTGACCTTCCAAGCTTGGACGGGTGGTAGATTCAGATGTAGATCTGCACCTCGCCAGGTTCTTCCCATGTCTCCACCATGCATCAACCAGGTCGAAGTAGTAGATGGAACTGTCGGTACATTCGTTGCACAACCTGTCAGAAGTAGATACAAGGACAGAACGAAACCAAGAGATTGTGATGGAATTGTGGGGACAGATACCATAATTACTTCTTCTTTGGTTTTCGTCCTGGTTTTTGCTTCTTCAGAACCCGGCAAAGCAGCCCTTCCAGCCGATCAATGAACTCCGCCGACCCACAGGGTCGGCCTGTCGTCGTCTTCTGACGAATCACCTTGGCACCTTCGTTGTCCGCCGACGACAGCCAAGCCGACCAATCACCAACATGATCGGACTGTTCCAGATTACCCGATATTAACGGATCGATTCGCAAACCGCAACGGCTGCAGCGAGTCCAATCATTGATGATGTCCTTTCCAGTCTACCCCTGGCACAGCAGGCGTGCCGTGGCCTGACGGCGGATTACACGGACCAATAATCAAAAGACCAGTAGTCGGCGGATAGTCGTAGGGCGGAATGCTTACCGGGCACAGTATCATCGTTCCGCGGGCAAGTCCCGCTAGGGATGCCTGGCGGCATTTGCCCGCACTACTGACCGGATCACTACACCCGCCGTCGAAAAAGGTTCCTGGCCACTTTAAATCCTGTCAAGCGCCTATTATGGTATCTGTCCCCCTATATCAGCAATACGATGGTATTCGTCAAGCATGATTCGGTAGCTCTCAGGTGGCATGCCCTTGAAAATGCAGTTCGACGTGGAGAAAATATATGGCTTACCCATACCGCCGTGAGTCATGCAATACCGAACCGACTCTCGGATTTTCTCCTCATTCGTGTCCTGAAGCATGTTGCAAGCGACGTTCCCCATCAGTATCCAATCCGGGTATTGTTTGCGAACTTCCTTGATGTCCATGTGCCCTTGCGGATCCACAGATTGATATCCGTCCAAGCCTGTAGAATAAAGCTGATCCAGAATCTGTTTGATACAACCATCGGAGTGCAAAATGGCTTTTCTCCCTAGACCGTGGACGGTCTGTACCAGTTCTGTCAGATAAGGCGTGACAAGGTCGCGAAACTGCTCGGGCGACACAAACGGGCCATCGTTGAATCCAAAATCGTAGGTCAGCACAAAGAAGTCGGCGCCCGCATCCGTGGCCTCTTTGAAGAACTGCTTGGCCTTGTCGCACTTTTCCCGGGCCTCGGCATGCAGGTCGTCCTGGTGTTCGTATAACCGGACCACGAAATCCATCATATTGTTACCGGAGGGCATCCAGAACACCCCATTACCTTCGTAGGCTGCCACCAGGGCCTTGTGGCCCAAGGCTTTCTTGGTGCGTCCGACCGATTCCGGGTCGTAGCCTCCGCCGACCGCGCCCCAGCCCAACTCGTCCACCAGACGGTGTAACACATCCAACTCGAACGCTGCTTTGTCCGCTTCGGCAATGGCGTCGGGAATCATACCGAACATTTCTTCTTCAATCTGGAACGCCAATTCCCAGTGTGGCGGCTTATGCGGAATCCGTCCGTCCAGAACGATCTCCATACAATCCTTGCCCATCATCAATGATGCCCCTTCCTGCCCAACTGTACCCGAAAGGCGTCTCTGGCCTGTGTCAGAAATTCATCATAACACCCCGATGCGTAATCGGGAAACGTATAAGGCTGGGAAATCCATCTGCCCCGAACGTACATCAACGTTACCTCGGCGTATATACCGTCTGAAAGATATATACGATGGGAAAAATCTTTTGTGCTGGCCAGGACAAGTTTGCTTTCAGTGATGTATCCCGGATCGAGATTGACCGTGCGATTCGGACCTTTGGCGAAATTGTCTTCAATCTCGTTGGTTATTCTCTTTATCGCGACGATTTGGTCCGGGTCGATTAGTTTCTCGAACGCGATAAACTGCCGGAGCAGGCCCGTTCCCATCTCCTCGTCGTAGTAATGCGTGAAGTCAAACTCCATCACCTCGCCGACCAGGTCGATCGGCCCGAATTCGCTTTCGAGGCGTTCAGCCGCTTCGGTCAGAACCCCCCTGCCGCCGGAGATCATCCCGGAAATCAGTTTGACTTCTTCAGGAGTAGTTATCGCGCCCATGACGTAGTGAATTGTCAATTGCCGATTGCCAATTGTCAATTTGTTGCTGCACGTATCATGGCCGTCTCGGCCATGTTTTCTTTTTCAATCACGGGCGAGACCTGTCCCTAGGGGACGCCCGTGTTACGCCGACAGGGACGGGTTCAGGTGGGCGGGGGTTAGTTCGCTGCCGCGTCGGAAGCGGTTGGCGATGACGGCTTCGATTACCAGCAGGAGTATTACGACGGCCAGGAGTCGGTCCCAGAGATTGTCTCCGGCGGCGGCATCGGCGGCGGATTTGTGAACGTCTTCCAGCGTCCCGCCGAAATAGACGCCCGCTTCGGCATCCCGCGATTTTATTGCTTCGGCCAACGCACCAGGCGCGATAACGGATAAATCGCTTTCGACACCGGCCGGATTAATAGCGAACGCGCCGCTCTGACGATTCGGACCGGAAGATTTCTCCGAAATCAAATCCCACCGGTAAATTCCGACTTGATTCGTCTTTGTGAACACAGCCTCCGAACCGGCGCGAACCGTAAGAACCTCGACGGAGCCGTCGGGCATCGTAACATTCACAGCCGATTTTCCGGTAACATCCTCGACAGGACGAATCGTAATGGCTGAACCGGCGATGAAGGTGTTGTCGGCTCCGAGATGCTCTGCCGAAGCGAAGCATATCCGCGTTACCATCGGAAGCAGCAGTGTGGTGGCGGCGAGATTGTTCCATTCCGTTCCGGCGGTGGTGGTCGCAAGTATGACCCGCCCGGCTCCGAAATCCCTTGCCGAAATAATCGCATCACCAGCCGGGGATGAAAGGACGGTTTCATGGTCTCCGATAAGGCGCTCCAGCCGGTAGTACCGCTGGATTATGACTTCGGGATACTCGGCGGGCGTTTCGTACAGGCCTGCAAGATACCGATGGCGAAGATTTTTGACCGCGCGGAGTCCGCTCGCCTCCATTCCGACCTGTCCGAGAGCCTGAGCGATCCGCCCCGGAAGCATACCGGCGAAACGCTCGTTATAATTCGACGCCTTTGCTGCGGGGCCCAGGAAAAAGACGACGCTCCGCCCGCTTCGCACGAACCGGACCACGGCAGCGGCCTGCTCGGCGGTGAATTCCGGAACGTCGGCGAAGAAAACCACCTGCGCGCCGGTCAGGGATTTGGCGTCAAACCGATCGGACATCACCGTCCGTCGGCGAATAGACCACGATTCAGCCGAATCCAGCGCAGCCGCCAACATGGCGGCGTGGTCGTACTCGCCGCTGAGCCGTCCCGCGCCGACGACGAGCAGCGTACGGACTTCGCCGCCGATTTGAAGGCTGAAGCGACGGACGTTATCGACGGTAAGGTCGTCTGCCACCCTGACGGCAACCTGACCGACGTGGACACCCGGCTCGCCGAAGGCGTGGACAAACTGCACGTCCGTCCTGGACGGGGCGTCGTTTTGGGCGGCAGGCAGGATTTTCCGCACCGGTTCGCCGACTTCGGCTCCATCGACCTGAAGCCAGACGTGCGCCTCCTTGTCCGTGGCAGAGGAGTTAATCAGCGTGGCGGTGAATTTCATGTTCCGTCCGGCGATCCGGCTTCCGGTAATCTTCACCTTCTCGATTCCGACGTTCACGGCTCCTGCGCCGTCGGAGCAATCAACCAGCATCAGCGACACACCGGCGGTATCGAGTTCGGCCAGGCCGGGTAAATTTTCAAAACTTATCCGCTGCATATCGGAGAAGAGGTAAATCGCCTTCTGCGGAGCGGTGCTGTTCTTCAGCAGCGTCAGCGCTTCTCTGACACATTCAGTCATATCGGCCCGCCCCGAAGACAAACCAGCCTGCGAAAGCCTCTGCCTGGGGACTTCCAGGTCGCTCCGCAGGTTCCTGGGACGGTCGGACGAATTGGTCAGTATCAAAGCCGATGCCGAGGGTCTGTCGGACCCGCCGAGGAGTTTGGACGCTTCACGCCGAGCGGCGTCGAGGCGCGTAGCGCCGGCCTGCTGAACGCCCATCGACCAGGAGTTATCGACGATAATCACAGCGGCGAAACGCTTGTCCGCCCAGAATCCGGCAGTTGATTTCAGGATGGGTTCAGCCAACGCCATCGCCAACAGCGCCAGCAAGGCAGAGCGTATAAGCAGCAGAAGCCAATGCTCCAGTCGGCGGCGGCGGGCGGTTTTTTCCATACCCATTTTCAGGAACCGCAGCGTCGGGAAAAGTTCCTGCGGCGCGCGCACCGACGCCAGCAGATGCAGCACCAGCGGTATCGCCGCAGCCGCCAAACCCAGCAGCAACAAAGGGGATATGAATGTAATCGCAAGCGTCATCGTTTAATCAATCGCCTCCTCCGCGATAAATAATTCAGAAGCATCATATCGTAAGGCTCGTCTGTGCAGGCCTGGACGTATTCGATGTTCCGGTCGCTGCACTCCTTGCGGTAGCGTTCTATGAACGAATTGACCTCGTTTCGGTACGAATCTCGCAGGAGGCGCGGATCGACCTGCATCTTTTCGCCGGTCTCCATATCAACGAAGTTGGTCATTTTCCTGAACGGGAATTCCAGTTCCGCACGGTCGAAAAGATGGAACAGGATTAATTGGTGCTTCTTGTAGCAGAAATGCTGAAGCGCACGCATGACCTCGGACTGGTCGTCGTAGAGGTCGGAGATGACGATTATCAACCCGCGCTTGGCGATTCTTTCAGCCAGTTCGTGAAAGGTTCCGGCTACGGCGGTTTGCTTTCCGGGTGTGAGTTTTTCCAGTCCCGAAAAGAGGCGGTCAAGGTGCGCCGGCGTCGAGGCCGGGGGAAGGTGCAGGCGAATCTTCCTGTCGAAGGCGACCATTCCGACCGTATCCTGCTGGCGGCACATAAGATAGGCCAGACAGGCTGCCAGGAAGCAGCCGTATTTGTACTTTGTAACCTCGCCGCTGTATCGGTAATTCATCGAGCCGGAGATGTCCAGCAGGATGTACGCCCGCAGGTTGGTCTCCTGCTCGTACTGCTTTATGTAATAGCGGTCGGTCCTTGCCCAGGCGACCCAGTCGAGGTGTCGCAGGTCGTCGCCGGGCGAATATTCCCGCTGGCCTGAAAACTCCACTGAAAAACCCTTGTGCGGGCTGCGATGAAGACCGGAAATGAACCCCTCGACCACCTGGCGGGCAAGGAGATTCAGATTGGCGAACTTCGCCAGTCGGTCAGGCTCAAAATAAAGGTACGGCGACTTCGGCATTCTCTCTCCAGCCTTTTTTTAGCAGGGATACAGGGGATACAGGGGATAAAAAATTAGTTAAAAAATGACAACGAACGTCGGTTTTTTTAAAATATTATTTCTTATCCCGTGCATCCCCTGCATCCCTGCTAATTTTTCTTCAAGAATATCAGCGACATTTGCCCGTAATCGCGCCTATCGCGCACGGATAGAGGTTTTAACGTATCCGGCAGGATAATGTTTCGTTGGCAGCGGAAGATGACAAGTCCGTCGTCGGAGAGTTTCGCCGCCAGCGGCGCGAACAGTTTTTCGACGGCTTTGTCCCATCGCCATCGTTCCGTAAGCGCATACGGCGGGTCCACGAAGGCCAAGTCGATCGGTTCGTTCACCTCTTCGAGCCACCGCCGAAGGTGGCGCATAATATCTCCGGACCATATCCGGCAGCGGTCGGCGAGGCCCATCGCGTCGATGTTACGCTTCAGGCGGTCCAGGGCATGACGGTCCCGTTCGGCGAGAAAGCAGTATTTCGCTCCCCGGCTGATGGCTTCAAGCCCGATACTTCCCGTCCCGCTGAATAAATCCGCCACAATCGCGTCATCGACGGTCTCGCCGAGTATATTGAACAGCGCCACCTTGACCCGCGAGGTTATCGGACGAGTGGCCGGACCTTTCGGTGGAAGGAGTCGGCGACCTTTGTGTTGACCGGAAATAATACGCATTTTAAAAGCAATCAACATTCAGCAATCAGCGTTCAGCGTTCTTTTTTATCTTTTGCTGACTGCTGAACGCTGACTGCTGACCGCTCTACAACAGTATCGCACTGTTGGGATGGGATTTCTACTGGCATCTTTACCGGGCGAAGGATAGTATTCGTATAAATTCGCGTTAAAATAAGTGCGCCCCGACCAAGGAGCGGAGGCCGGGGCGCGGGGCATTGGTGCCGAGCCGGTGAAGCCCGGCATGCGGCTGCGTCGGTTGCCACATGAAAGATAAGATACACACGAACGCCGTGCCAAAATTAACAGTGAAAATCCCAAAAAATCAGGTAGCGAAACCATGAATTCGTCGCAAATCGTCATGTTGTCAATCGTAGCGGTCGTTTGTGCAGGATGCATGCCCACCGGTTCTCCCGTGTCCAGCCCGCCTGGGATCGCGGATGAGGATTTCAACATTGCCTGGGACGCCACGAATGAAGTGCTGCGGGAATACCGCTTCTTTATCGACCGCGCCGATCGGCGTGAGGGTGTTATTACGACTTTCCCGATGATCGGGAAGCACTGGTTCGAGTTCTGGCGCAAAGACGCAACCACACGCCAAGACCTGGCCGAGGGAACCATCCAGACCATCTATCGTTGCGTTACGGTCGGTATCCGCCGACAGGCCCCGCAAGGGACGCTGCGCGCCGACGATAAAAAATACCTCGTAGATGTCCGGGTGCTCACCAGTCGGTCCGACCGCCTTCATCCGCAGGTAACCAGCACATCTGAAGCGTACGACCTGTTCATCAATCCGGATATGCCTCGCATCGCACCGCTGACCGGGTTGGGAGGACCAAAAAGCAGCGGGTACGTTTCCCTCGGACGCGACAAGAATCTCGAACAAGTCCTCCAGCGGGAAATCTATCTCCTCATGGCGAAGAAACAGACGATGTACACGAGGTAAGCCCGAACCTTACGGAAGCGCGTTTGTCCGGGTGAGAGGCGGAAATATTTCTTGCAATTATGCAATCAGAATGCATAATTGCACGTATTATGGGTGATATGCCTCAAGTCAAATATATCCGGCGGACTCTGGAATCGGTTATCAGGCGCGCGGTAAGGGAGTTTCCCGCCGTCGTCCTGACCGGTCCGCGACAATCCGGTAAAACGACACTACTGAAGCACCTGTTCGAGAAGCGGCATACATATGTTTCACTTGAGCCGCCCGACGTTCGAGCGGCGGCGATCTCCGATCCGCGCGGGTTCCTCTCCATGTATTCAGCGCCGGTTATCTTCGATGAAATACAGTATGCCCCGGAATTGCTGCCTTATATCAAAGAAGCAATCGACGGCGATCGCAACAGGGCAGGACAATACCTCCTGACCGGCTCACAGAACCTGCTCCTGATGGAAAGTGTTTCGGAATCCCTGGCCGGTCGAGCGGCAATCCTGCGCCTGCTGCCTTTGTCCGGGCGGGAAATAAACTCCACGCCACAGGCATCTCTTCGGTGGGAACCCGGAAGGAAACGTACCCGGAGCAAATCACCTTCACCTTCTGCCCTCTGGAAGGGGTTTCTGCGAGGCGGGTATCCGGAATTGACGACTCATCCGAAGCGGGACATACAACTTTGGCACGCTGCGTACGTACAAACCTACCTGGAACGGGACGTCCGCACACTCAAGCAGATTGGAGACTTGACGCAGTTTCAGAAATTCCTGCGTGCCCTGGCCGCCAGGAACGCCCAATTGTTGAACCTGACAGAACTGTCCAGAGACCTGGGCATCGCCGTCAACACGGTAAAAGCCTGGCTTTCGGTGCTGGAGACCTCTTATCAGATTATTGTATTGCGCCCCTTCTTCGCCAACGTGGGGAAACGCCTGGTAAAAACTCCGAAAGTTTATTTCACGGACCTTGGGACACTCTGTTACCTCACGGGTCTGAAAGACCCCGAACACGCAGCCGCCGGGCCGATGGGCGGAGCGATCATGGAAACCGCCGTGCTCATGGAAATTATCAAGGCCTATGTACATCGAGGGATAGAACCACAAGTTTATTTCTGGCGAACCTCCGCCGGTAGAGAAGTGGACATTATGGTGGATACAGGCGGGCAACTCGTTCCGATTGAGGTGAAACTGTCGGCCACGCCGAAACAAAGCATGGCCGAGGGGATCGAATCGTTCTCAAAAGCGTTCGGTTCGCGGGCGGCCAAGGGATACGTTGTTCATCCCGGAAGCGTTCGTCTGCCATTGGGCCCCGACGCCACGGCGCTGCCGATGAGCGATCTGTGAAAAAGGTAAAGGCTTTTTCGCAACCTCGTCTATTTCCACAATTTTTCGATTTCGTCCAGGCCCTTTTCGTACTTTTCCTGAAAGGCCGACCCGCCGATCTGATCGTGGAAAAGCAGTGGAATACGCTCCCGCAAGAGACCGACAAGGTCCTTCAACTTTATCACCGACCCGTACCTCAGGCCCAGCGTACCCAGCACGCATTCGTTCACCGCTCGGAGGGTCTGGACGAGTTCGGCGTCGTCGCTGCTGCCGCAACGGTGGCGAGGGCCCCAGACGGAACCGTTCTCATCCTCAACCAGACGCTCGCATTTCAGGCAGATGTCGTCGAACTCCTCGACGAATTCGACCTCGATCTCCGGATCGGACTTTATCTTCTCGATGATCTCGTTGAAGCCCCTGCTGTTGTAACTGGGCCTATGACTACCCATTCCATAGTAGCCGACGATGTAGGTCGGATGGTACGGCCTCAGGCGTATTCTCATCTCGACTCTCCTTTGATTGTTATCATACCCGTACGACAGGATGCGAAAATCGAGGGGATATAGCAAGCCCCCGGCACTGCCGGGGGATATTTTTCCCACAAGCCCCCAGCACTGCTGGGGGATAATACGCCACAAGGGGGAAATATATCCCCCCGCATTGCGGGGGGCTTTGGCGTGCCCCCCAAAAGCTGTACCAGTTGAAATGCGAGATTTTCTGAAGAAAAAGGCGTAAAACATGATGGAAAGGAAAGTCTCAAATGAAAGGCAAAAATAACAGCCCAGAACAGATTGTTCGATTGCTCG
>JAUVIQ010000252.1 GCA_030592655.1 Planctomycetales bacterium
CATCTCACGCCAGCACGCCGAAGGGAACGGGCCTCGCGGAGTGGCCTTTACACCCGACGAAACTATCGCCGTCATGGTCAACGAGGAAGACCACCTCCGTATGCAGGTACTCGCCGGCGACCTGCAACTGGAGACGGGCTACAAGGACATCTGCCGCCTCGACGAGAAATTGGAAGAACATCTGACGTTTGCCTTTTCCAGTCGATTCGGATACCTGACCGCCTGTCCGACGAATGTCGGAACGGCCCTGCGCGTCAGCGTCATGCTGCACCTTCCGGCATTGAAGATGACCGGTCAGATAGAGAAGGTTCTTCGGTCGGCGCGCGACATGCACCTTGCCGTTCGCGGGCTTTACGGTGAGGGAACCGAGGCCGTCGGGGACCTGTTTCAGATTTCCAACCAGACCACGCTCGGAAAGAGCGAAGAGCAGATCGTCAATGATTTCAGGGAGCAGATCGTTCCGGGCATCATTGATTACGAACGCAGCGCACGGGCGGCGTTGCTGGAGAACCGTCGGTCCGCTCTGGAAGACCGCGTCTGCCGGGCACAGGCAGTAATGAAATCGGCAAGACTAATCTCCTCCGAGGAAGTGATGTACCTGATAAGCCAGCTGCGCCTGGGATTGAGCCTGAATATAATTAATGATATAACGGTCGAAACGCTCAATAAATTGTCGCTGCTGACCCAGCCGGCGCATCTCCAGATGCACCTGGACCGGAGCATGTCGCCGTCGGAACGAGGCGAGGCAAGAGCGGAATTGATACGGGAAAAACTTAGTTGATTACGACAAGGATTGTACAGTATTTGGAAGAGAAGATATGAACGTCCCGATAAAAAAACGGACGGAATAGCAGGATTATAAGGATTTTGGTATTTGGGAAAGAAGAAGAAAAAGAAACAGAAACAGAGATAGCAGGATTACAGGGATTACTGGATTACAGGGGATTTTCTTCTTTTTTGTCCCCTAATCTTAAAATCCCCATAATCCCGCTATATTCTTTCGACGACGGATGGGCTTTATCTATGGTTAAACTAGGCACAATAGCGGCAATCGGATTCGATGAATTTGACCCGCCGGAATGGTTGGGATGTTATCGACAACTTGGCTGCGAGATCGTCCAGGCGTATCGCAATCAGAAAAAGTCGGTTTCTCTCGAGCAGATGCGCGACGCCATCGCGGCTGGTGGTATGCCGTGCGACAGCCTGCACGGGATATTCGGCGAACAGTTCGACCCGTCGGCCCCCGACGAACAGGCAAGACTCTTCGCGGTCGATGCCTTCAAGCGCGAAGCGGAATTGGCCGACGCGCTCGGCGGGAAACTGGTCGTAGTGCACTGCGCGACTATACGCGAAGAAGGCGTCTCGTCCGAAGAACGCGACTGCCGAATCGAACAACTGAAAAAATCCATCGCCGAACTGGGCGCATTCGGAACCGGCGCGGGTATCGCCTTCGCCTTCGAGAACCTGCCGGCCTACCACGCCATCGGATCGGACGTGGGCGAACTGGCCGGCATTCTGACCGAAGTGAACGCTCCGAATACCGGCATGTGCTTCGATTCGGGACACGCCAATATGGTCGGCGATCCCATCGAGGCTGTTGAGGCCACCGGCGGTACAATGATTTATGCCCACATCTCCGATAATTCAGGTAAGGGCGACGACCACGAGATGATAACTCGCGGAACGATCGACGCCGAAGCGCTGGCCGGCGCAATGCACAGCATCGGATACGACGGAACGTTTATGCTCGAAGTATTCCATTCAGCCGACCGCCTCCGCAAACTCATCGACGAAGGACTGGCAGAACAACTCGCAAAACTTATCGATTTGGCGAATGGAAAAGGATAACGGCAACCTGTAAGATCGGGAAAATGAGCGATTCCGCACAGAAAATACTATACACCATAGGCCACTCGAACCATTCGATTGACGAGTTTATCGCCCTGTTGAAACAGCATGGCATCACCGCCGTTGCCGACGTGCGTTCATCCCCGTACAGCCGGTATTGTCCGTGGTTCAACAAGGACCAACTTGTCGCGGCGTTACGATTGGCCCGAATCGAATATCTTTTCTTCGGCGCTGAACTGGGCGCTCGGCCACAGGGGTCGGCCTGTCTTGTGAACGGTCAAATAAGTTTCAAAAAGATTTCGGAAACGTCCGAGTTTCGGGATGGCTTGGACCGGCTGGCCGAAGCCACGGAAAAACATCGCGTCGCTTTGATGTGCGCTGAAAAGGACCCGCTGGATTGCCACAGGACAATCCTTCTCTGCCGGAATCTCCATCAGTATGAATTATCTATCCGGCACATCCTGGCTGACGGGAGTATTGAAAATCACGACCAAACCGAGCGCAGACTGATGAAAGCCGCGAAGATTGAACGCACACTGTTTGAGCCTGATCTGTCGGATACGGAATTGATTGAGCGGGCCTATGACAAGCAGTCGGAAAAGATTGCCCACCAGTCCGGTGCGCTTGTGGGGTCGGCGGATGAGTAAAAGGAAATCCTACCCCACGTCCGAAACAACCATTTTCACAATTGGGTTCACCCAAAAGAACGCCAGTGAATTTTTCTCAAAATTACGCGATGCCGGGGTCAAACTTCTGGTAGATGTGCGTCTCAATAACGCCTCACAGTTGGCGGGATTCACCAAAAAGCCCGACCTGGAATACTTTCTGGAAGTGATTGCGAAAATAAGATACATCCACCTGCCGGACCTCGCGCCGACCAAAGACATCCTGAACGCATATCGAAAAAAAGAGATCGACTGGGAAGAATATGAGCGCCGCTTCTCTTCGCTCTTGCAGGAACGGTCTATCGAAAAAATCGTTACTCCCGACCAGATGAACATGGCGTGCCTGCTGTGCAGCGAACCGACGGCGGACAACTGCCACCGAAGACTCGTCGCGGAATACCTTCAGCAAAAATGGAAAAACGTTAAAGTACGCCACTTATAAACGGATCAAGGAAGGATTTCGGAGCATGGCCGGAATAATCTGCCTTGCCAACTCCCGTAAGCACGGGAACAGTTGCATAGCGGGAATCGAACCGGCTACGGAAAAATGGGTTAGGCCGGTTTCAACGCTCCCCGACGGCGCTATTACTCCGGCAATGCGGCTCATCCGGGGCGCTGAGCCTGAACTACTGGATATCCTGGAAATACCGTTGCAGGAATCAGGCCCGGACTACGGTTTCCAGCCGGAGAACAGGTCGCTTGTCACAGGCGCATGGCAAAAGGCGGGACGAGCAAAACCGGATGACGTTCTCGAACATTGCAGCCTCACACAATTTATTCTGCACAACAAACACGATTGCGTACCCTGGCGCGAGTTACAGAAATTTCCGAGAGAATTGCGGGAGTCCCTACAACTCGTTCATTGCAATCAGGTAAAGTTCTACGCGACCAAATCGTCTCGCGGCAACCCGCAATGCCGCGCAAAGTTTCAGCGCGGATGGGGACTGATATATGACTTGGTGGTAACGGACCCGAACATCGAAGAAAAAATCAAAAAAGTGAATCTGATGTGCTTGGACTGTATTATGACAATCAGTCTCGGTATGCCGTTCCCGGAAAATTCAAGGAACCA
>JAUVIQ010000107.1 GCA_030592655.1 Planctomycetales bacterium
ATGTGCCTGACGAACCTTAAGGGGCTGAACCTTGCCTTTGTCTTTTACGCCCAAGACAACGACGAATGGTATCCCGCCGGTTCCAGCAGCGACGGCGCGCCGACGTGGGACTATATTCTGCGAGATTTTTACCAGCAATTCGGGGTGCTTCACTGTCCGAGCGACCGGGTGGATCGCGCCAAATGGTATGAGGACTGGGGCACCCCGAAAGATGAACAGTATCCCCGTTCGTTCGCGATTAACCGGAACGTATCGTTCGACGGCCCGCCGACGCCTTGGCCCGGAGGCGTACACAAGGCATCTGAGGTTACAGACCCCGGCGAGACCATCCTCCTTGGTGAAATGTGGGATGCGACGTACTGGGGAAGTAGCCCAAACGTTCCGGGAATGTATAATCGATACACCGGATGCGCAATTTTCTACGGTTATAATGAGTCCAACCCGGGACGCAACCGCGAGGCGAGCTACAACGTACACAACAATAACGACAGGGCCAACTACCTCTTCTGCGGAGGACATGTTATCACGATAATGTCCGACGACCCTAATCTCCACTCGACCAGCGAGTACTACTACTGGACCCGAGTAAAACAATAATACCGGGAAAGGAATAATGCAGAAAATGTCAATGATGCGAACAGCAACTATACTATTGGCGGCGTTGGCCGCTGTTATTTTAGTGTCATCGACGGTTTGTCTTGCCGCCGATGACCGTCAGGCGAGCAACATCGCTCCCAATCCCAGCGCTGAGAAGGCCGGCGCGAATAACCTGCCGGAAGGGTGGTCGTACTATCAGAACACAAACACCCCCGCCGGGGCGGGCATGACCGAGAAGGTCCGCCATAGCGGCGATTGCAGCACCTTCCTGAAGGTAACAGACTTCGACGAGGGCGTCGCCAACACTGGTTTGGCGGTCGGTCTGACCACAGGCTACAAGGGGCCCAAGGCCATTCCGGTCAAACCCAATACAAAATACTACTTTTCCTTCTACATCAAGGGCGAGGGTTTTACGCGTAAGGTTACTGTCCGCCCGTGGACCTTCAAGGCCGACGGCGGCGGGCGGGACCATAAGAGCATCCCCGGCGTGAAGGTGGTTCCCACGGACAAGTGGACGCACCACGTCGGATCATTCACCACCGGCGCGGAGGTTGAGCGGTTGGTGTTGATGTTTTACGTTTGGGGTAAGAAAGATCGGGATATAAGGCCGGGTGCGATATTCTACGTGGACGACGTGTACCTGGGCGTCAGTGAGGCCGGCGCCAAGGCCGAGGTCCCTGCCGGTTCTCAGCCCAAGCCGACTACGCGCCCAGCCGGACCTGTCCGCATCTGGGACGTAGGTAAGAAATACAAGGTAAATTATTTCGCTCTCTATCGGGCCTTCAAGCACAAGGACATCTGGAAACAGGTCCCCCACGGGAAAGTCGATTACAAATTCCAGGGCGATATTGCGATCGAGAACGATTTCCTCTACATGGGATTTACCGCCGTCAGCCAGGATGCCATATACTACAAGAGAAAAGGCCAGGCCATCGCCGGCGACATACTCTACCGGTGCCGTTACACCAAGCAGATAAAACTCGGTGGCCTCATCAAGTACGCCGGTAGGGCGAAATATGTCAGGATTCTCAAGAACACGCCTGACGAGGTAATAGTAGAGCATCACGGAAAGCGCGGAAAGCACCCGATAGTTACCACCTACCGAATAGTGAAGGACAAACCCTGGGTCCAGGTAAGGTCGGCCGGTAAGTCATCTGAAAAGGCGCACATGCTGGGCCTGCACGGAAAACTTCGCATCGGACTGATCGTCGTGGAGGACGGAAACGATTTTGTGGTCGATTCGTTGAGGGACCCCGCCAAGCGATACGCGCCCCCCAAGGGCAGATTGGTTATCGGTTTCCGGGAAGCCATCAAGACGCCTTTTATGTATGTGATGACTTTTCCCGACTTTGCCGGGGCACATCCCTATTTCTACTGCGACAGCGGCCCCGGAGGCGACACTATGTGGTGCGCCCAGGGGCCGGGGAAATTAGGCGGCCTGGAAACGCCACGAAAGTGGGACGGTTGCATCACAGCCACTTACGTCCGCTTCGCCAACCAGAAAGCCCCCGTCGTCATCGGAGCGCCGACACACCTGCACAACTGGCATCGGGACCACCCCGACAGACCAATAAAGAAAGGCCAGGTCTATACGAGCAAGTGGAAGCCCCCGTATCCCGGCAGGTGGCGGATGACCGTCAGGATTGCTGAAAAGAAATACGACCAGGGTTTCAAGTACGACGGAAAGACGAAGTTCCCCGCGAAGTATTTTTCCAAAGACGTCTATGACGGCAACTTCACATTCAGAATTCCGATAGACGGCCACCTGGATTACGTCATTATGTACCTGTATGACCGGACCAAAGACACGCCCGCCGGGATTCTGACCCCGATGGACCAGTATCGGTGGACTGTGGGGAAGAAATAGAAAAAGGGGACGGGAGTCTTTTACCGGGAAAAATGAATAACGAATATTGAACAGAGAATGTCGAATTTCGAAGTAAAAGAAACAGACCGGATCACCCTTAACGGATGTTTTTTTTCACTTCGAAATTCAAAATTCTCTGTTCAATATTCGACATTCTCTTTCAAAAAAGACTCCCGTCCCCTTTTTCTATACAGTCCCGAACTTTTTCCGGTACGCCGTGGGCGTCATGCCGGTTTCTTCATTGAATATCCTGCACAGGCGACCGTGACTGGAAAAGGCCGAGGCGGTAACGATCTGCGAGACCGGCATATTCGTCCCTGACAGAAGTTTCTTGACGTGGGCGATCTGTGCGATGCGGATTTCGCGCCAGGGACTATGCCCGACGACTTCGCTGAATCGCCGCTCCAGCGACCGCCGAGAGATCGGAACCTCGTCCAGGACATCCGCTACGCCGATGGCCTTGTTTCCGTGCTCGCGGATAAACCGCACAGCCGCCGTCAAGTCCGCATCCGCAATAGCCAGCATATCCGACGACCGCCGAACCACCACATCACCGGGGGGAATGAGAATGGGTTTCTTCGGGGCAGAGTCGCCCTTCATCAAGCGATCCAACAGCCTGGCCGACTCATACCCGATCCGTTCGCCCTGCAATGAAATGCTCGAAAGCGGTGGATTGCAGAAATCGCATATCACATCGTCGTTACCCACGCTGATCACCGCCACTTCCTCCGGTATGACAATCCCGCACCCACGAGCGGCCTCAATGACCCTCCTGCCCATATAATCGCTGCAAGTCATCACAGCAACCGGTTTGGGCAGCGACATCATCCATCGGACAAGTAATTTCTCGACGCTTTTCCATTTCCAAGGCATCCGTTCACTGGGCACAGGCTCATAAACGGTATCAGTCGCTCCCGCCCGGTTAATTGTCCGGACAAACGCCGCCTGTCGCTGTCGGGAATAGGCATCGTTTCTTCCCACGAACCCAAAATGACGGTACCCTTGCTTTATCAGATACTCAGACGCAATCCGACCAATCGCCACGTTATCCGGCGTTACGGTGGGAAAACTCGTGCCCGTCGAAATATTGACTATTGCGATGCCCGATACGCGAATTTCTTCGGCAATGTCGTCGTTATCGTTGTTAATTGACGCGATGATCCCGTCGCCGACCCACCGGTCGAGTTTCTGCAACGGTGCAAAGGCCGGATCATCTCTGGAAAAAAACGTCCAAGGCCCGTGAGCGGCGGCGTAACGGGCGATCCCCTGCCGAACCTGACGGGCGAAGGCGTAATCCCAGTGGGAAAACACCGCTACTCGCCGACTGCGCACCTCCGCCCGACGGGATGAACGCCTCAACGATGTCCTTTTATTCACCCTCTTTCCCATTGCCGTATCATACCATAATACCTGACGCAATAAAAGCAATTATTTTGCGCAATATGCGCATAGGCAAAAAATGGGATTACGAATATAATTACAAATAGATCGGACATCACTGTGATGGTCGGCATATCAGAAGGGACCTAATATGGAGGTCATAGCGATGAAAAGGAAGAATTGGACAGTTGTTGTGATGGGCTTGGCGCTGCTGGTGGTCGTCTCCGGCGCGCAGGCGGATGCGTTTGTCTATGAAGGATTCGAGACCGGCACAGGCTGCGATTACGCCGCCGACGTTACCATCACAGGCGTCAATCCGCCGGACCCGGAAGCCACAGTCGGATTCGACTCGGACGACACTACGGGCGACGCATGGTCTGACCCGGGTGTCGCCGATTCAGTTGATTTTCGCACCCGATCTACCGGTCTGGGCTATGGCAGCCTGGTAACCACAACCGGTTGCGTGGAGCATTTCCGCGCGTCAGGCACTTCAAGAAGTAAAAGCATTATGCGGGAATTCGATTACACCTACGACAGCGACGACGCATGGATGAGCGTACTAATCAACTTCTCGGAAAATGCCCCGGGAGATAGCGACAGCCCGATCAAGTTATTCCTGGTCGGCGGCGACGGCGGCGGCGACCATAACGTTGGCATACAGGTCGGTGATTTTGACGAGGGTGCGACCAGGACCAAGATCAGGCTGGACATTGATGGTAGTAGTGACAAGCTTTGGCTGGACCTGGGCGCGCTGTCTCACAGCACTACCCACCTGATAGTGTTGCACGCCGCCAATATCAGCGACAGTATCAATGACAGCGTCAGCGCGTGGGTAGATCCTGCCGACCTGACCGACCTTGGAGATGCCGACGCGACCGGTAACGGCATATTCCGCGAACTCAGCGGAATAGAAGGGACAGAAGTGGCGTTTGATGAGTTTATGGTCAACGGCACACTCGATGAAGGCGATTCGTTCAAGGTGGACGAGTTGCGTCTCGGCGCTACCCAAGGCGACGTACTTCCGATCCCCGAACCGGCGACGCTGGCGCTGCTGGGTCTGGGCGGAATTGGCGTCCTGCTCCGACGGAAACAACGTTAAGTACAATTGGCAATCGGTAATCCCAAAGGGACAGGTTGAAAATTGGCAATTGATAGTACCCACAGCCCACGGAAGAAATTCTCCTTTCTCCGTGGGTTGTGTGGTAATAACGCAGATTTCAAGGCCGACGGATGGCTATACGTCGGCTTTAGCGTTTGAAGGACGGCGCCTTATTTCTCTTTTTCGTCGGTCCCATGCAGCCGGCGGGGTCTTCGCCGCGTTCGATGCAGGCGACCTTCATTATTCTTCGTTCGTGTCGGCCACCGTCCTCGAATTCCGTCTCCAGCCAGGTCATGACGATGCGTCGCATCATCTCTTCGCCCAGCACGTCCGTCGCCAGGCACAGGACGTTCGCATTGTTGTGCCGACGTGACATCTGGGCTGCCAATTCGTCGTGGCAAATGGCTGCCCGTACGCCATCGACCTTGTTGGCGACGATGCTCATTCCTATACCGGTCCCGCAGAGCGTAATACCCATCTCGGCCACACCGTCGGCAACGGCATTGGCGGCCTGGTAGCCCATGTCCGGATAGTCGCAACTCTTGGCCGAGTTGGTTCCCATGTCCAGGACCTCATGCTCCTGCTCGTTCAGCAGTGCGGCTACTCTTTCCTTCATTGCATACCCGCGATGGTCCGCGGCTAGTGAGATTCTCATAGCAGGTTCTCTTTTACTCGTTTTTTCAGGCTCCGTTCAATTCGCCTGGCGGTTCGCAGGTACGTCCGCAAATCGCCACCGATCGGGTCCTCAATGTCGCCTGTCTCATCGAGGAGGAAGGTTTTTCCTGACGCCGTCGGCGCCTGCCGGATTACCGCATCCAGGTGGCTCCGGCCCATACAGAATATCAAATCCGCCGAAACAGTCAACCTGTCTGTAAGTTTTCTGGAGCGATGTTTTTTTACATCCCCGCCCAGTTCGCAGGCCGCTGCGATTGCTTCTGGGGTCGCCGAACCGCCGCCGGCAGTGAAAACGCCCGCCGAAAGCACCTCCAGACCTGACTTTTCCAACTCGTCGGCCTTACAACCGGCCTGCTCTGCCAGTATTTTTCTCGCCAATGCCGACGCCATTGGGCTTCGGCAGGTGTTTCCGGTGCAGACGAACAGTATCCGCCGGCGAATCATCCGGTCAATCGCGCCGGCGTCAAGAACGCCCTCGCGGACGACCTTATATCTGCCATGACCAAAAGAGACGATGGTCGAGGCCTTTTCGTATTGCGTCGCTCCGGCGTCGATGAGCATGTCGATCCGCCCGTCGAGTTGAGCGAGGACGTCCTCGGCGCATCTCGGCGGAGCCTTGCCGGCAAGGTTCGCGCTGGGCGCAAGGACCGGCTTACCGACCCGCTTCAGCAACAACTGCGTTACCGGATGATCCGGGCATCGCAGACCTATCATACCGGACGGCGCAATTCGCCGGAACAACGCCCTGCTCTGGAGAGACCGATGCGCAAATTTGCCGGATACGGGAAGAAGAATTGTTACAGACCCAGGCCAGGCTTTCTTCATCAGCGTCCGCGCCGGTATTGGAATGTCCTTGATGTATCGCTTGGCCTCGTCCGGCGAACCGATAAGAACGGTAAAAGGCGATTTCGGACGATTTTTGACCTTCCGAAGCCGCCCCACCGCGCGGGCGTCAGCGGCAATGGCTCCGAGTCCATAGACCGTTTCGGTGGGAAATGCTACCAGTTTTCCCCCGCGCAATGCCTTCACTGCCGGGGCAATCAGCCGGGAAACAGCGGACGTATCAAAACGCCCAGCCTTGCCTTTAGAGGAACCTATTACGATAACGCGCGTCTGCATCGGTAAAATCCTTCACTCGCACTTTCGATTATCCAAAAACCAGCAACACAAAGTCAAGTAATGCTCGTAATTGGTAATTCGTAATTCGTAAATGGTAATCGGTAATCTGGCCTCTTTCCCATTTCCCCCTACGCCCTATGCCCTATGCCCTATGCCCTAATGAAAAGGTTGGACAAGTCGGCCAAAAAATGTATGATTTTTATTGGAAAGTTTTGCGGGCGTAATTCAGTGGTAGAATGCCAGCTTCCCAAGCTGGACGTCGGCGGTTCGAATCCGCTCGCCCGCTTTGGTTCTATGGTGGACTGGTTGATCTATTCGGACATATGGGGGAGGGGGTAATAAAAAAATATCTCATCTTGACATATTCGCCGTTTGCCGTTAGTCTTAATGGTTGTATGGCCTGAAAACGCATATCCGTTTCCATATTTAGAAAAAGGTTTTTTCTGAACTCGCTGTAGTTAACAGGCGAAGTTGAAAGGATTGGATCATGTCATATCTTTCAAGTCGTGTACGAGTGCTATCGCACCGGGCCTTTACACTTGTGGAACTACTCGTCGTCGTGGCCATTATCGCTCTGCTGGTGTCGATTCTACTGCCTTCGCTGGGACGGGCTAAGGCAGTAACGCGTATGGTAATGTGCCAGACCAATCTGAATGCCATCGGAAAGGCCGCTTTCTTGTATGCGTCCAACAATGACGACTACATTCCCCGTGGTGCAGCGAATAACTGCAATTCGCCCGGCGCCAATCTCGGGTGCTATCAATTTGCCGTTAAGTTCTCCCAGTACGTGGGCGGACCGGTAATCCCGTTTGAGTACGACGATGACTGGGCTGAGCAGTACAACTTCTTCAAAAACATCCCTGTGTACAGGTGTCCCAGCTTCCAGGACAGGGAGTACGTGCTAACCTACGTATTGAACGCCCGGAACTTTGATTACCCCCCCGGCTACAAGGAAGACTGCACCTCCAAGCTGGAGGAGATGCCTCGCGCCCCCGCCGAGATAGCCTATATCTGTGGATTGAACCCCGCCAACCCGTCCCTGGGACCCTCCGGCTGTTTCGGGTCCTACGACTTCTGGGACAATGGTTCGGGCGGGTGGTATTCGCCGCAATTAACCTTTGACCGCAACGGCGATCCCAGCGACTGCCCCAGAATTCTCCGATACGACGATGATCGGCACTTCGGACGGATAACGCTGGTCTTCTTCGACGGCCACACCGAGAACCGAAAGATCACTCCTGAAGAGATGCCTGAAGAATTATTCTTTCCCGAATGGTAAGGGAAAAGCAGAACGGTTTTCCATTAGCCAGCGCCTTATCCGGGGATATGGGTTCTCATTCCGTCGCGCAGTTTCGGGCCTCGCATCAGGCGTGCCCGCGCGCTGATCATCCAGAGAAGCGACGTTACCCACATCACAATGGCAATGGCAACGGCTACGCACAGTGATGTCCAACCGGTGGTCTGATATGACGAGGCGAAAACGCGATTTGCATCAATACGGTAAGGCATCTGCCCCGCCAGACCCGCCCAGACAGCCAAAACAGTGGCTGCCATCGTCTGGCAAATGGCGCAGACCCATGGGCAGGAGATACTCCATCGCTGCCGACCCGACCCGACAATCAATCCCAGGCTAAGCAGGAGCCACAGCACTCCGACCAGGTCGAATACCGGTGCGGCGTGGATGAAAGCGTTCCGCAACCACTGCGTAACGAGCGGAAGCGAGGATACGGATTCGCCCGCATATCGGGAAACTTCATTGACCAGATACCGCGTTACACCAACCACGAGCACCCAGATAATATAGGATATGCCCGCAAAGGACATCGCCAAACCGACGTCAACACGAGATGTACGCCGAACTCGCCCAAGCATGACGATATTAGAACACGCCGAAGCCAGAAGGTCAAAGATTCTTCGCAGGCACAGAAAAAAATCAGCAGGGATGCAGGGGATGCAAGGGATGGAAAATAATTGACCAAAAACAGAAAAAGGCTGCATTCTTTTAATTACATCTTTATCCCTTGCATCCCCTGCATCCCTGCTGATTTTTGATTTTTGTGGGGGTGAGAAAATTACCTTGTAGGCATCAGTACAGTCATCTATAATCGGCGTTTGCGTCGATGAGGTAATTTTGTGTATAGGGACTAAGGGCGTACCGCTCATGGCTGAATTGTCGAAGCAAACAATTTCAGACGGAAGCAAAACCGTAGCCCGCTGGCTTATGGTGATACTGCTGGCGGTTATTGTCGTCATGCTGGGAAGTGAGTTATTTTCCTCGCCGTCGGCATCGGCCGATTCCAAAACAGGTTGGGCGAGCGGCAAAGAGGGGAAAGTTTTTGCCATCGCCGGACAAATCTCGAAGGATACGTATGGGCTGTACCTTGTCGATATGAAAAATAGTACGATATGCGTGTATCGGCTTACGAATAACGGCCAGCTGAAACTGGCGGCGGCCAGAACGTTTATTTACGATTGCCAGTTGGATTCATATAATACCGAACCGTTACCAAAGGACGTTGCGAAACTGGTCGCAAAGGCCAGACGCCTGAAAGATATAAATACTACCACCAGACCTGATAGCGGGTCTCGGTGAACCGAAGCAAGCCCCCAAAAGGGCAAACCAGGGAGTGTTTTATTATGGCCGATAAGATGTACTACAGCGAAGAAGAGGCGATTCAGAAATTAGGTCTTACCAAGGAGCAGCTGGAAGGACTTGTCGGCGAAGGGAAGCTTCGCGCCTATCCCGACGGGGCCGGCAGGATGTTCAAGTCCGACGATGTCAACGCCCTTGCTCCTTCCGGCGGCGAAGTTGAACTGACCCCCGCTGAAGAATCCACCGAAGACGTGATAACCCTTTCCGAAGCCGAGGAAATAACCACCGCACCCGGAAAGGCCGATACGGTAATCACCTCCGAAGGTATCAGCATTTTCGATGAAGAGGACCTCGATGTAGTCGCCGACCCAATGGCCAAGACCACTATCGCCCCCAGCATGGAAGACCAGATTTCACTCGAAGGCGTCGGTAGCGGTTCGGGTTTGCTGGACCTTACCCGCGAAAGCGACGACACCTCAC
>JAUVIQ010000066.1 GCA_030592655.1 Planctomycetales bacterium
AAAAAAACGCTGCTCGGTTCTGCGGTCCTCGTCAAGGGCAAATCTGCCGATGCCATCCAGGCCGCCTGCGACTCTGTGGCCAAGATGTCACGAGAACATCGTCGGGTAGTCCTCCTGCCCGCCGGCAAGTACGAGTTCAAAAAGACGGTCAACGTCCCGGCCGGGATAACCATCCTGGGAAAAGGTTCAAAGACCGTCTGCATCAACCGCCAGCCGAAAGGCGCTGCCTTCAAGATCACCGCGCCGAACGTGCGGATTACGCGGCTTCGACTGGAGGGTCCTTCGACCAGCCGAAAGTCCCCCGGAAGGAACAGCGGAATATCCGTCTCCTCCAAATCGGCGCAGAAGGTTCGGATCGACCACTGCGAGATACTCACCTGCTGCTTCGGCGTGGCCTTCGGCAATCAGTGCGGCGGACAGGTCGATCACTGCCACATCCACCATTGCATCACCGACGGTCTGGGATACGGAGTGATACCCTCCTCCGGCGCGCACGTGCTGATCTGCGACAACGACTTCGGACCCTGCCGGCACTGCCTGGCCTCAAACGGCGCGCTGGACTGGTCAAGCCCGAAGCGCCTCGGAAAATACGTCCATAAGAAAGGTTACCGAAAGGGTCACTGGGAACTCGTCCACAACCGCTTCTACGGCGACAACAAGACGGACTATCACCGCCACTGGGCCATCGACACGCACCCCGGAATGAACGGATCTTTCGTCGTCGAGAACAATATCATCGAAAACATTCGGATGGGCCTGGGCATCCGCGACGGAGCCGGCATCATCAAAGGCAACGTCTTCCGAAACATCACTCGAACGGCGATTATTATCCACTGGGGAAATCACAACGGAATCGTCGTCGAAGGCACGATGCCGAGAGACATAGACATATCCAAAAATCGCTTCGAGAAGGTCAAGAAGCAATACGACATCGGCAAGAGCGAGAACATCAGCATCGACGGCAAGATACTCCCGAAAACCAAGACGGAGCGAAAAGGCCCGAAGACAAAAATCCCACGCTTGAAACCGATTGGAAAACAACCACCGGGCAAAATTGAAAAACCAAAGAATAAAAGGGTGGGACTGCGCTAAATCTTCGTCACAGCCTACGCGCTATCAAACTAATGAGAAGCGCGGCGGGTTTTCCGGCCTGGCGGGCTGCATCCTGCCGCTTCTGGTCCGCTTCGGTTATGGTCGCGCGGGTTACGATTGGCTTGGCTGCTTCGCACGCCAGCGTCGCCACCGGGTAATAAAAGCACGGCACGAACCCGCAGAAGGCGTGGTCGTACTGGCTACCGTGGGCGACGGCCAGGTGAATGCCCTTCTGCTTTGCGATTTTGCAGCAGCCTTGAAAGCCCTTGACGAAGGCAGGGTCCGGCACGCCCGCAGCCTCGGCCCCCATTTCGTTGGGCCTAGCCGCCTTAAGGATCACCGAGCCGATGCTGAAGTCGGTCTCATTAAAATATCCTGCCGCCTCAACGCTGCCTTCTTCGCCCACGATATAGACTCCGGCTTTTTCAGCATCTGCCGGCGAACCGAAATCGCCGGGCCTCTTCCTGCCGCTATAACTCAGCAGGTCGGCGGCTCCTTTGAGGTCGGCTTCGGTGGCGGCCTTGCGTACAATAACGTCTGCAAAGTCGCCGGAAAGTGGAAAACTCTTGAGTGTTTCATCTACCATTTTCATCATCCTTTGTTTGAGCCGGTCCCGCGCGGTTACCAGTCGCTTCTTGACAGTCGTAACCGGAACTTCGAGGAACTCGGCTATTGTCTTTTGCGAATACCCGTTGATGTAGAAGAGCGTCGTTACCATTCGCTGGTTTTCCGGCAATGCTCGGATTGCAGAGAGGACTTTGTCTTCCATTTCCTGCTTCTCCAGTGCTTCGGGCGGTTGCGGCTCGCCTGATGCCACGGCGGCAGCGGCGGCCAGTCCGGTCGTTGAGACGCGCTTGCCGCGTGTCATTCGGCTGCACTGTGTTACCACGATCCGCCGAAGCCAACCGCCGAACGCCCTGGCTTCCCGCAAAGTCGGCAGTTCCCGATACGCAGCCAGGAATGCTTCCTGGGCTGCATCTTCAGCCAGATGAAAATCGCCCAGTATCGCATACGCACAGCCGTAGGCCATGTCCTGATACCGCCGGACAATCTCGCCGAATGCAGCAAGGCGTTCTTCGGCAGCCGAATCCGCCGCCGCCGCCTTTTTTACCAACGATTCGATTTCTTCCACATCAACTCCAATTCCGAAGGCCTTCTACTATTATGAGCCGACTTCGACCTATGAGGATACCCGGATATGGTAAAATTATATGGGAGAAATCGGCGCAGGGAGATCGAAATCGGAAACCGCCCCGGTTTAATCTATGGTGACGGTCTTGCTGCGCTCTTCTTTGCTCAATTGTATCGTTGTCTGCGTACCGTCGGCGGTTATAAGGTGCCGTCCGAAGAAAACCCTGACTTGGCACACTCCTTCTGCGTTCGCCTTGCCCTCCCACTTCGTCCACCATTGCCTGTACACAAGGTCATGGTAAGCCTTCGCAGCCGGAGTAGGCGTCCAGTCTTTCTTCCATAGTGCGCCCTTCGCTTTTCGCCAATGATCGCCTTCCCAGAACCCCCACATAGATATCCCATCGACGGCAGGATGGGCGAAGCAGGTACGGTAGAGATCAACCAGTTGCTTCGTCCTGGCCTTCTCGTCATCGGTGTACGTGTCAAACTCAGTAATCTTGATCGGCAGCCCGAAACGGGCCAATCGGTCAAGCACTCGCTTTACCTTCTTCGGATCGACGCTTTCGCGCTGCCATCCCTGGAAATGCCCCTGGAGGCCGATCCCGCCGACAGGCGCGCCGGCTTTCAACAGGGCTTCAATGTTTTTCTCGTATTCATCCAGTTTGTCACCTGTAAGAACCTCGAAATCGTTGACGCAGAGAACTGCCTTCGGATCGGCTGCGCGGCACCACAGGAACATGTCTTTGCGGATGCCCTCGCCGAGGCGTTTAGCAAAGTACTCGCCGTGAATCATTTCGTTGTTCACGTCATATTCGGATATTTGGCCCCTGAAGTGGGACAGAAGGTCTGTAACCCTGGACTCCAATGCCTTTCGTAACGCCTTATCATCGAGTTTCCTGACCCAACTTGGTACAGCCTTCTCCTTCGCCCAGAAAACGCACTGTCCGCGCGTCCGAAAACCGTTCTCGCTACACCACTTGAGCATTCTGTCGGCATCCTGATAGTTCACCTGACCCCGTTTCTTCTCCGTGCGGCCCCACTTTATGGCGTTGGCGGGGGCGGCGGAATTGAAATTGGCCTTCAGGACTTCCAGGTATTTTTTCTTGTCTTCCGGATCGGCGCGGCCGCCGAACATCCTCGACGAGATGGCCGTCCCGAACCAGAACTCATGCTGGATTTGCGTCACCTTGACCGTAGCGCCCGGTCGGGTCCGAATGGTGAGCGTCCCCATTCTGTGTTTCCGGATTTCCTGCTGGATACTGTCTGCCTGCCCCGAACAACCTGCTGTTGAACACGCTGCCAGTGCGGCAGATATGAACAATGCCATGGTGGACTTCATCGTTTCCGTCTCCATAACAGGGGGATTAAACCGAGGCACTTTTAACATTTGCCGCTCTGGCACCTCAGCCCAGGAATTCCTTTACCTTCCCAGCCACATATTGAATCTGCTCGTCGGTTAGTTCCGGATAGACCGGAAGGGCAAGGGTCTCGTCGGCGGCTTTTTCCGATTCCGGGAAATCGCCGCGATTATAGCCCAGCGACGCAAAACATTTCTGCTCGTGGAGGCTTCGCGGGTAATAGACCTCACAGCCGATGTCGTTTTCCTTCAGGAACGCCCGGAGATCGTCGCGCTTGGGCACGCGGACGACGTATTGATTGTAAATGGTAACGTTGTAATCGCGGATTACCGGCGTTTTTACAGGTTCGAAATCGGCGAAGAGTGCATCGTATTTGGCGGCATTGGCGCGCCGGCCTTCGGACCAGTAATCGAGGTGTCGCAATTTGACGATAAGCCCCGCAGCCTGAAGCGTATCAAGGCGGAAATTCCCGCCGACCCACTTGTGATAATACTTCGGCTTGGACCCGTGATTGCGGCATTGCGCGAGTCGCTCGCCCAGTTCGGCATCCTGCGTAACGACCATTCCGCCGTCGCCGAGGCCGCCGAGATTCTTGGATGGGAAGAAACTGAAAGCGCCCACCGTCCCGATAGACCCCGCCTTCCGGCCTTTGTAAGTCGAGCCGATACTCTGTGCGGCGTCCTCAACGACGTAAAGGTTGTGCTTTTTGGCGATTTCCATGATCGGGTCCATTTCGGCCATCTGACCGAAGAGGTGGACGGGGATAATGGCTTTGGTTTTATCGGTGATAGCGGCTTCGATTTTGGATGGGTCAATGTTGAATGTTTCGTCCTCGATATCGACGAAGACAGGTTTTGCGCCGGTTCGCCAGATGCTCCCTGCTGTGGCGAAGAAGGTGTAGGGTGTGGTGATTACCTCGTCGCCTGCGCCGATGTCAAGTGTCATAAGGGCGGCCAGAAGCGCGTCTGTACCGCTGGAGACGCCGACGGCTACGGCGCAATCGCTGTACCGGGCTACGGCCTTTTCGAGTTCCTTGACTTCGGGCCCGTTGATGAAATACTGACTGTCCATAACGGACTGCAAAGCCGGGGCCATCTCGTCCTTAATCGTCGCGTACTGTGCCTTCAAATCCAAAAGTGGAACCTGCATTTCGATTATATCCTTTCTTTAAATGTAGCACTATGCCGGCTGGAGCACGCCATCGACAAGTTTGTATTCCGCGTCGCATCTGTTGCAGACGGACTTGTCGTCGGTGAGTTCAAGTTTCACGCCGCACTGACAGACCCATCCGTACCGGCGGGCTGGATTGCCATAGACCAGCGCATAATTCGGAACGTCGGTAACAACAACCGCACCGGCCCCGATAAATGCGTACCGCCCTATCGTGTTGCCGCAGACCACCGTCGCGTTAGCGCCGATGGTCGCGCCGCGCTTGACGAGCGTGTCCATGTATTCGTCTTTGCGCGAAACGTGGCTTCGGGGGTTGAAAACATTGGTGAATACCATGCTGGGCCCACAGAACGTATCGTCCTCCAACGTAACGTTGTCGTAGATGGAGACGTTATTCTGGACCTTGACGTTGTCGCCGAGGACTGCCTTTGAGCCGATGTTGACGTTCTGCCCGATGGAGCAGCCCTTGCCGATTACCGCGCCGCCCATAACGTGGCTGAAGTGCCAGACCTTCGTACCTTCGCCGATAACAGCGCCTTCATCGACGTAACTGCTCTCATGCACGAAATAGGGTTTTTCGTCTTTGCTCATGTAAAACTCCAGGATACCGACTACCGGCTAACCGACTACCAAACTGATTGGTTCACCGCCTCTTTGGAGCGATTTTGTTCCGGCTTCGAGAACTTTGACCACCCTCAGCCCGTCCGCGCCGTCGCTCAGCGGAGTTTTATCGTTAACGATACTGTCGATAAAGTGCTGACATTCGGTTTTCAACGGCTCGCCGGCGGCAACTTTGGGGATGAGGATGTCGCCGGTGCGAAGCGTAATGGCTTCGACGTAACTGGAGACGCTCTTGGAGATATCGGCGCCCTTGTCATAGACACGGATTTTCTCGGCTGCTTCCATATCATCGAAGACGACCATTTTCTGTGATCCGACAAGCGTTACCTTTCGGATTTTGTGCGGGTCAAGCCATGATACGTGAATATGCGCCATCCGCCCGTCGGCGAATTTCAGATTGGCGAAAACCACGTCCTCGACACCCTCCCGCAGATACGCCTGTCCACTGGCGGAGACGCTCACCGGTTCGGCATTGAAAAGATAGCACGCCACCGACACGTCGTGCGGCGCCAGGGACCACCATGCGTTTTCAACGTTACGAACGATACCGAGGTTGACCCGCTGGAAATAGAGGTACAGCGGCTTACCGACCTCGCCGGAGGTAATCGTCTGCTTGATGTAATTGACGGCAGGATGATATTCAAGCAGGTGTCCGACCATTAGTTTGAGGTTTTTTTCAGAGGCAAGGTCCACGAGTGTCTGGGATTCGTCGCTTGTGAGCGTCAGCGGTTTTTCGACGTAGGTATGCTTGCCGGCCTGAAGTGCAGCCGAAGCGATCTTGAAATGCAGCGGCGCATCGACCGCAACCACGACGGCATCGACGGCGTCATCGCCGAAGGCCTTGTTCATATCGTCGGTAACATCCGCCTGGGGGTACATCGACGACATCATCCGGCGGACCTTCTCGTCAAGGTCGCAGATATACTTCAACTCAACGCCGTCCAACGAAGCGAAATTACGTACAAGATTCCTGCCCCAATTGCCCGCGCCAACCAATGCCACGCCAACCATGCTCTACTCCTTATCAAAATTTCAGTTCGGGATAAACTTACAGCGTGTGATTCACCCAGCGGGTATTATACCGTTCTGCCCCCAAAGTGGAACCGTCAAAATCCAGGCCGACTCAAGTCATCGCGTCGTGATACGCCTGCAGGGAGTTTTTCCCTTTTTGCATTTTTTTGAGTTTTCCGGCAAGGTCGCTCTTTTCGGTGGTGAGTATCAGGCACAGTTCATTATAAAGCCGGCGGATATGTTCAGCCTTTTCGCTGTTTTGAGACGGCGACGGGTATGAAGACGCTTCGGACAGAAGGGTTTCCAACTTCGCAGCGAGCGAAGAAACCTCCCGCAATTTCCCATCCCGTGCCAGACGAACCTGCCGCTCCAGCAGGGTTTGCAGTTCCATCAGCAGTATTTCGCCGTCGGTTGACGGGGTTGTGTCGGCTGTGTTTTCCATTACGCTTCAGCGTCTTCCAATTCTGCCAATAGTTCGGCGGCTTCGGGTTTATCAGGCTCCAGCGCAAGGACTTTCGCCACTGCTTCGGTGGCATCGTGTAACCTTCCTTCTTTTGCGTACAGCGAAGCCAGGCAAAACAGCACCGACGTATCGGACGGATGCCCGTCCAGATATATCTCCAGGTAGCGGATGATTTGCGAGAAATTCCCCATCTCGCAGGATGTCTGAAACAATCCGAGCAGGGCTACGAGGTTATCCGTGTTCAGTTCCAGGCACTTGAGGTACATATCGAGCGCCTTATCGTACTCTTTCCGGTGCTGATGGACCATAGCGAGTCCGCCGTAGGCCTCGCTGCAATCGGGGTGAAAGTCCCCCGCTGTCTGAAAGAACTCCCTTGCAAGGTCGAACTTCCGCCTTCGCATCGCCAGCGTACCCAGACCAAGATAAGCATCCGCCCCATCAGGCACTAATGTGATTGCTGTATGGTAATAATTTTCGGAATTCTGGTAATCATTCAGGGCGGCGTAACAATCGGCGATTTGTGTAAAAATTTGGTATTGCGTATCGTCATCCTTCGGGTGGGATTTGTCTGCCTGGTGCGCCTTCCCGGATCGGCAAAGCGGGCATTGGCAAAGCGAGACGGACCTTTCCAGATGGGCGATCGCTTCGGCGAACCTTCCCATTTCGTACAACAACGTCCCAGCCCGCACCAAAGCATCCCTGTTACCCGGTTCGGCAAGAAGACGCATTTGGATGCGAGTCAGTTCCCGTTCGCGCAAGGCGGTTTCCGTCGCGCCCGGTTCAAGGCCGCGAGAGGCTGTCTGTGATGCTTCTGCCATATTCGATCATGTCCCTATCGCACTCGTTTGGCTTCCGAACATCGCCAAACAGGCGCAGCGGAATACCATCTCTGTATATGCTGCAATGTGCAAATTCAGTGCCGATAATCGCTTGGGCGAATTTTTTTATCCGCGAAACGAGACCGATACGCTTTGGCGATATAACACCTTGTAATAGAAGACTTTATCAACGATTGTTTTTTCGATTATCATAACGGTATAGAGACGCAAGATGAAATGTCTGTCGCTCGCGGGATGGATGTAAAACTTTTGAACGGGCGCGTATAAAATGCGGTATTAGATATAATCCAACAGCGACAGGCTCAGCACTCTGGCCGTGGCTGCCAATGTCATTTCGTAAAACGTCTGGGTTCTTGCAAGTTCGGCAGCGAGTTCGACGATATCGGCGTCCTGAAGTATTGATTTCCGCGTATCCAGTCCGCCCTTCATATTTTCCAATGTCATATTGAGCGTATCCATCGCCTGGAGGCGTCCGCCGACAGCGGTCATACTATCGAGCAGGCCACCCATAACCTCATCGAGCGATTCTATCGCCTCGCTGAGAAGTTCGCCCTGATCGGAATCCGACAATCCTCTATCATTGAGAAGAATGTCGCGGACATTGATGAGCATTCCGAACATGTCGTATGTGCCGGGGACCCGTACCGGCTCGGTCCCGACCCGCTCGATCTGCGTAGCGTCAACGTAAAGTATCCTTCCGGTCTGCGAGTCCGTAACCGTCTCGTTATTGGTGAATGCCGTCAGATCGACGGTGCTTTCGAGGTCGTCGATGGACATTTTTCCGGTGGCGTTAATTGTAATATCAATCATACCGGACAGTCCGCCGGCCAGGGTTTGCATATCGACATATACCACGTCGCCGGAGGCGTTCGTGAGTTCCAGGTTATCTTCAGCGCCCGTGAAGTTGACGAACTGTCCGTCGTCCAGCCTGATCTTGTTTGTATCGGCATCGAGCGTGAGTTTGTGTGAAGCGCCGATAATGGTGTCTTCGTCGCCCGACCTGCTGCCCGCAATGACGCCCGTTGCACCGCCGTAGGTCGTCGTATCGTGCACCACCATCAGCCAGACGTCGCCACGGACGGTCGATGTGCCCAAACCCGAAGTCGCACCCGTGTCGCCGAGAAATATCGGCTCGGACCGCTGGTCGGAACGGAAAACGTCATCGCCGACAAGCGTAGCCGACTGATTTACACCGTCGGCGACGGGAACCTTGATATTACGCAGGCTTCCCTCGTATGTAACCGAAACGATCTTACCGTCCTCGTAGTGGGCGACGTAAGGCGCCGACGTGGTTGAGGCGTCGCCGCCGAAGACATACTGCCCCAGAACACTCGTATTCGCCAGCGTAACGGCCTGGTCAAGGATCGAATCAATCTCCGCCGACATCGCCGAACGTTGCGTATCGCTGTAAGTCCCGCTGGCTGCCTGTGTCAGTCGCTGGCGCGTCAGGGTCATCGAACTGCTCAATTCCTGCATCACCGAATCGGCCTGCTCCATTGACATTATGATCCGGTCGAGGTTTTCGGAGTACACTCCCAGCGTCCGGGTCTGGGACTTGATGTCCATTATCTGAAACGCGTCGCTCGGATCGTCTGACGCTCGAATTACCCTTGAACCGGAAGAAATCTGCTCCTGCAGTCGCACCAGCGTCTGCGAGTGATTCTCCAGCCCGTACATCATATTATTGTAAATCGTTCCCCAACCGCTCATTACATCACCTCACAATCGCCGGAAGATTCATATTATGTCGAAAAGAAATTGCAACATTTTGTTCTGCGTGGATATGGATTTCGATATCGCCTGGTACATCCGTTCAAAGATTATCAGTTTTGCGGCTTCGTCGTTAAGGTCCACGCCGCTGATGTCTTCTCTCTGAGTGCCCAGTTGCCTCATGATATTTTCCATACTGGTCGCCCTTGCCTGCCTGACGGCGATGGTCTGTCCGACACCGGCGACGATTTGTCCGTAATAGTCCTGCGGCGAGGTGTCGCCCAGCGCCGCGAAGGTTTTCCGGGCGATATCGGCCATTTTTCGGATGTTAGCACCGTCGCCACCGGCTGCGCCGACATCGCCGGCCAGGTTACGGGGGTTATTGAGAATCTCTTCCCGAACGGCCATACCGGCTGCGGCGCTTCCTGAAAACAGCGTGTTAATCCCCGCTGCTGCAAGGAATCCGGAGGTGTCTGTCCGAGACAATGCCTGGATAGTGAAATTGTCTCCGGCAACCAACGATCCGGTACTTATGGCGACGTACAACCCGTTACCGATGTCGAGTGAATCGCCGGCGGCATAACCAAGTCCGACATTTACCGTCTTGACCAGTTCGCCGGCGCCGTTTCGCACCTCCAGTACAAGACCTTCGTCGATACCGACGTCGCCGTTTCCGATTACCGTACAGGTAAATACCTGGTTCACGTCGCCTTCGTATATTCCCGAAATCGTCGCGTCGGCTGTGCCGGTGATGTTATCGGCCAGAGGCTGGGAGGATACAGCCGGCAGGAAATCGAACTGGTACCCGGCGCCGGCTTCGATGTGCAGAGCGGCGTTGACTATCGACGCCGATATATTGGCAATCGCGTCAAGGTCGCCCTGAATGGTAGCGACGGTATCGGTGGCAGGATCGACCGCAATTTCGTGGCGAGTTACGCTTCCTGTGTTCGTGTCGATTACGCGGATGAAGAAACTTCCCGCTTCCACGTCGAGCGTCCATTCATCCAGAGTTTCCGCCGAAACAGTAACACCCGTCAGGTCGTCGAATGAACCGTCTTTGCCCACGCCCTGGATGTGCAGTTGGTTGACTTCGGTAATAATCTGCCTGGCCAATGTATCCAGGCTGCTTCGGATATCGGCGAGTATGTCGTTATTCAGCGCAAGCAAACCGGCCAGTCTTCCACCGCTCAGGCTGGTATAGCACGTCGCTGAATCTTCCGGGGAGATTCCCAGTTTCCCGTCCGAAGTGGTTTGAAGTTCCAGCGTCATAACGGACGTGCCCGTTACAACCTGCATTCCATCTGCGGAAACGGTTGTCGTTTCGGCGAGACCGATCCCACTGGTAACTTGAAGACTCATCAGGTCCGCCAGTTCTTTAATGGCCTGGTCTCGACGATCCCGAAGCATGTTGGCCGAACCGCCCCGCAGAGAAACCGCGGTTACCTGCTTGTTCAGGTCCGATATTTCGTTTGTAAGCGAGTTGACTTGCTCGACGTACTGCCTGGCCTGGAGGTGAACCTGTTCCATCACGTCGTCGATAAACCGCCCGATATTGCGGAACTGACCGGCCAGGCCGTCGGCCGCCCATACTACCTGCTCGCGTAACGGCTGACTGTCGGGTTGGGAAGTTAACTCCGTCAGCGAATCGAAGAAGTGGCTGATCGCCACGTCCATTCCCTCGGTATCCAACTCGCCGAAGGCGCTCTCGAGAGTCTCCAGGATAGTCAACTCTTCCGACGCCTGCCCAAGCGACGATTGCTGACGCACGATTTCCATTTCCAGAAGGTCGTTGATCATTCGCCGAACTTCTGTAATCTCGGCCCCGCCGATGCAAACTACACCGTAGGTGTTCAGGCACAAGGGACGGATAATCGGGTCCTGGCGATGGTATCCTTCGCTCCCGGCATTGGACATATTGGTGCCGATCAGTTCGATGGCGCTTTGTACGACATCCAGTCCGGTGAGGCTTATCGAGAAATTTAACATTCGGTTATAGTTCCTTATCCACCAGTCCCGCGCCGTTCCGCCAGAGGTTCGTCCCGGCTGCGTCGTATGTCGTAACCGTTTCGCCGGCAGGTAAGAGGCACTCCATCATCATGCGATTGACTTTGGAACATTCGACCAGAAGCATGGCTGTCTGAAGGTGCTGCCTGCGAAGTTTGCCGACCTGCCGGGCCAATCGTCCCCGACGGTCATCCACCGCCGATGCTTGCGTATCGGGCAGTTCGGAAACCAGCACGGAAAGCCTCAATGCCCTGGCGTCGTCGTATCCGAAAACACCGGCAAGGGCTTTGCGAACGTCCCGGAGTCTTATATCGACCCTTGTTTGCGTATATTCGGTCTGCTCAATCTGTTTGAGCAGCGTCTCGGTGGCTTCATCGTCAGCCGACACCAGCGCTTCGGAAAGGTCCGCTAGTTGCGACCGCTTCTGCTCCAGCAGATCGATCTCCTCGTCGAGGATCGCCACCAGTTCATCAATCAACGATTCCGTGCTTCGCACAATCATTCGCTCTGCTCCACCGACGTTGCCGCCGGTTCGGTCATCTGACTGTAAATATCCCGCCACAGGCCGACACCGCCGGCATCGGCCATTTCCTGGGCAAGGTAAAACCAGAAGATGCCCTGGACCTGCTTGGTAATTCCGCTGTCCAGCAGTCCTGATTCGGGAATCGTACGCTGCATACTTTCCATAAGTTTGTGCAGCAGCACGGATTCGAAATCCTTGGCTACCTTTTCGGCTTTCTTTACATCAATGTCGTTCTTTAACCCGTCCAGGCTCTTCGCCAGGTCCACACCGCCCGCCGCAAGCGGCATCGCAGTGGATAGATCAACCGGATTTATCGGAAGAGACAAATCGCCCATCAGATACTCCCTTACATAATTTTCAGTTTCGCCTGGAGCGCACCGGCCTGACGGAGGGCTTCGAAAATGGATATCAGGTCTCTCGGCGTAAGCCCCATCGCGTTGAGCGCCCTTGCCAATTCGGAAACGGACACCTGGCGCGGAACCACATGAAGTGTGCCTCCCTCTTCCCTGGCCGTTATGTCGGTCCGTTGCATCTTTTCGGTCGTGCCGGTTCTGGAGAACGGCAGCGGCTGGGAGACGAAATCTTTCTCCTGTGTAACGATTGTCAGGTTTCCGTGCGAAATAGCCACCGTCGAGATACCGACGTTTTCCCCGACGATAATCGTACCTGACCGCTCGTTTATGACCACCAGCGCAGGCTGATCGACCTTGACGTTCAATGCGCAGATTTTATCGATAAATCCGGTCAGTTCGCCGCGAGTCAGCGTTTTGGGGACTTCGACCTTAATCGTACCGGCATCGACGGCGATCGAACTGTTCCTGAAGATCGAATTGATGACTTTGGAAATCTTTTCGGACGTGGTGAAGTCCGGGTTGCGAAGGTTCAGCGTAACGTATCCGTTCTCGACGAAGTCGGCGAGTTCTTCTGCCTCCACAGTCGCCCCGCCGGGGATAAGCCCGACAGTGGGATGGTTTTTCGCTACGCTGCTGGTCTGTCCAGTGGCAGCAAACCCGCTGACCAATATCGCACCCT
>JAUVIQ010000112.1 GCA_030592655.1 Planctomycetales bacterium
CATTTCACGGCTTCGCCAGGCGAATGGATTGGGACGTCGAATCTACAGGCAGGACGGACACGGGCGTGGCCGTTACGCTGATTCTCCGATCCGACGAGCAGACGCAGCGACTTTGGCCCGGACTGTTCGAGTTGCGACATACCGTAACGGTGGCCAGGACGCTGACGATGGCGCTGGAGACCCGCAACATCGGCCCGGAGGCGTTCACGATTACCGAGGCGCTGCACAGTTATTTCCGCGTCTCCGACGTGCGGAACGTGAAAATCCTGGGCCTGGAGAACGCCGAATACTTCGTTACCGACGAATACGAACGGCAGGGCGACGAACCAATCACTTTCTTGGCCGAGACCGACCGGAAGTACATCAATACGACGTCCACGTGTATCCTGGACGATCCGTCAATGGACCGGAGAATCACCGTGGAGAAATCCGGCTCGGATTCGACGGTGGTGTGGAACCCGTGGATTACACGGGCGGCGGAAATGTCGGAATTCGGCGACGACGAATGGCCGGGGATGGTGTGCATCGAGACGGCCAACCTTCCCGGAAACGCCGTTACAGTTCCGCCCGGCGGCTCGCACGTCATGGAAGCCCGTATCACTTCGGACAGAACAGGTAAATAATAAACCGACCGAATACGTAACACGGGCGTCCCCGGCTCGGTCGCCGTGGCGAACGGCTCGCCCGTGCGAAAAAGCAGGGAAAAACCACAGAATTCACGGGCGAGACGCCCGTAGTACGTATAAAATTTACGGGCGAGACGCCCGTGGTACGGTTTTTCAGGGGTCCCGGTTCCCCAGGCCGATCTGAAAAAGTAGTAGTAGTTTGCATCATTCGAGTGTAGTTTTCGTTACTATAGTAGCGCGTCTTGGGCGAAGTTTTGAGGAATGGTAACGAAAATGAAACCTCGGATATTATTTAACATAGCGATTTCGGTTGTGGTTCTTGCCGGGGCGGGTTTTGCCGTTCGGCTGATGATGGCGCACCGTCGTCAGCCTGACCAACGCAAACGACAGAAACCAATACCGAAAGTCCTTGCCCCGAAAATCAAACCCCGGATGAACTACCGCGTCAGGATTGTCGATTACGGTAACGCCAGGGCGTACGTCCAGCCTTTGATTACCCCGCAGGTTAAGGGCGTCGTTGTCGCAAAGACCGACGATTTCCTCTCCGGTAAATACGTTCGCAAGGGACAGGTGCTCTTTCGCATCGACCCGACGGATTACACACTGTCTGTCCAGAGGGCCCGGAGTCGCATCGACCTGCTCAAGGCGCAACTTGCCAGGCTGGAACAGGAGCAAAAAAACCTCACCGAATCGAAAAAAATCGAAACCTCTCTGGTGAAACTCGCCGACGAGCAACTCCGGAGGGTCAAAAAACTTCTCGAAGCCGATGCCGGAAGCGAAAACGAAGTCGATATGGCCCGCGAAACGCTGCTGGGGCGGCAAAGGCAACTCCAGGGCATCGTCAGCCAGTTGGCGTTAATCGGTCCTCAGCGCAGGCAACTTACCGCGGAACTCGCTTCTGCCGATGTGGAGTTGGCCCAGGCCAAGGTCAATCTCGACCGATGCACAATCACAAGCCCTGTTACCGGGCGCGTGCTGAATTGCCGGGCCGAGATCGGGCAGTTGGTCCAGGCCGGCGGGAACTGCGGCGAAATCACCGGTAGCGACATTATGGAAGTGCCCGTCTCTGTTCCGGCGACCGAACTGAAGTGGCTTGACGAAGAGATGTTGAATATCTGCCGGTACGGTAACGTCGCACCCGGCGAGTCCGCACCTATCAAGGCGGTTGTGAAATGGCAGCAGGACAAAAACGTTACCTGGTCGGGATGCCTCGGGCGCATCGAAGCCGGACTCGACGCCAAGACAAGAAAATCTACGCTTGTGATAATCGTGAAAAACCCGAAACCCGGAACCGGCCCGGAACTCAAAGTGAACTTTTTCTGCAAGGTTTCCATTGTCGGAAAGATAATACCACGTGTTTATGTGCTTCCGCGTGAAGCGATTCTTCCCGACAGTAGCGTGTATGTGGTCGTCGAAGGTCGGCTTCGGAAAAAAACGGTCAAGGTCTCGCGGTACACAGGCGGAAAGGCTTTAATTCTTCCGGGCAACGGAATCAGCGACGGTGACCGCGTGGTAACAGGCTCTATCGCCCAGCCGGTAATCGGAATGAAAGTCAAGCCCGTCGGCAAGACGCCGAAAGCCTCGTCCGCAACGACAAAACCGGGAAAAGCGGCGCTCGCGTCATAGGAGGTTTATCTGTGAGTATAATCCGCCGAATGGTTCTGAATCCGGTGGCGGCGAATATGCTTATGCTGCTGATTCTCGGCGGCGGGCTGGCAGCGGCAATGATGGTCCCGCGCGAGTTGTTTCCCGAATTCGACGTGAATTATATAACCGTTACGGTTCCATATCCCAGCGCGAGTCCGTCCGACGTCGAAAAGAGCATCTGCCTGAAAATAGAAGACGACCTCGCCGGACTGGACGGTATCAAGGAGATTACCTCCACCAGCAGCGAAGGCGTCGGAACGGTCGCGCTGGAACTGAAAACCGGAGCCGACGTTCGCAAGGTGCTCGACGACGTAAAAAGCAAGGTGGACAGTATCGACTTCGACAGCGACGAAGACCCGATTACCACGGAAATAACGATACGCAAGCACATTATTAACGTGGCTTTGGGCATCGGCGGAAACAAGAAAGGGCGTTTACCGGATATTTCGGAGGAGCATACCCTCAAAGAACTGGCTGAAGACATCCGAGATGAAATCAATGACCTTCCGGAAATCTCCCAGGTAACTATCTTTGGCCTTCGGGACTATGAGATTGTTGTTGAGGTTCCCGAAGAATCACTTCGCCATTACGATCTTACGCTTGGGCAGATCGCCCGTGCGATTCGACAAAGCAGTTTCGACCTTCCGGTCGGAAGCGTCAAAACCCGAAGTGGCGAACTTACCATCCGAATTGCCGCCCAGAAGGACACTGCCGAGGAGTATAAGAAGATCGTCCTGCTCTCCCAGCCCGACGGCGCGATCGTCCGCCTGGGCGATATCGCCAAAGTCAGCGAGGGTTTCGAGGACGTCGATGTCGGCGGACTGTTCAACGGTCGAAGCGCCGTCATGATCAGCGTCTATAAGACCAGCGACGAGGACAGTATCAAGATCGCCGAGGCGGTCCGCAGATATGTCGAACGAAAAAAAAAGCGAGCTTCCAGATGGTGTTACGCTGGACACATGGTCGGATTTATCCAAACCTATCCAGGACCGCCTCGACATGCTCGTTCGCAACGGCCTGTGGGGGCTGGTGCTGGTATTCCTTATTTTGTGGTTGTTCCTGAGCGCCCGTCTGTCGGTATGGGTGGCGATGGGTATCCCCGTTTCCCTTCTGGGGACGATTTTTGTGCTGCACATGTTCGGTCAGACGCTGAATATGATGAGCATGTTCGCGTTGATAATGGCGCTGGGGTTGATCGTCGATGACGCGATAGTCGTGGGCGAAAATGTCTATTCCGGCGTGGAGCGAGGCGAGCTGCCACGTCTTGCCGCCGTTAACGGAACCCGTCGCGTGCTGATGCCGGTAATAGCGGCAGTGATGACAACGTGGCTGGCGTTCATGCCGATGCTGTTCATTCCGGGCGTCATGGGGAAATTCATTCAGGTCTTTCCGATCGTGGTGATGTTGGCTTTGGCGTTCTCGCTGATCGAGTGCGTCCTGATACTCCCGCCTCACCTTGCTCACAGCCTGCGTGCGAGGCGGCGTCATCACGAACACGCCGGGCAGCCGACGCGCTGGGCCGAGGCGGTTCGCGCTCGAATCGATGGCGCTGTGCGGTGGTTCATCGACGTGCCGTTCATGCGGACCTATCGATTGGCCACCCGGTATCGCTACATGACCCTTGCTTTGGCCCTGAGTGTGCTGGCGCTTACTGTAAGCGCTCAGCAGGCGGGGTTTATTCCTTTCATTGCGTTCCCGAAGGACATTGACAGCGATATGATTCGCAATCGCGTTACGCTTCAGACCGGTACGTCGTTCGAGCGGACCAAGGATGTCGCTCGCCAGGTAACCGACGCCGTCAAACGCATCAACGAGCAGGTTAAAGGCGAGGACGGCAAACCGATTATCCGGCACGTCTATTCGCTTCTGGGGCAGCACGGCAGGCAGAGCGGCAGAGGCTCGAAGGGGTCGCATCTCTGCCAGGTAATAGTCGAACTCTCGCCAACCGAGTGCAGGGGGCGATCTTTTACCAGCGAACAGATAGTCCAGATGTGGCGGAAGAACACAGGTCCGATTCACGACGCCGTCAGTTACAAATTCGGTTCGTTTCGCGGTGGTCCCGGTGGGGCGGCATTTGAAATTCGCCTGATGGGTCCGAGCACCGATTTTCTCAGAGAACCCGCCAAACATCTTGGAGACCGCCTCGGCGAATTCACCGGCGTCAGCGACATCAGCGACGACGCGGTTCCCGGAAATATGGAGATGAAAATCGTACGCCTCAAGCCGGGCGCTGAAAACCTCGGTATCACGCTTGACATGCTTTCAGCACAACTCCGCGACGCATTCTACGGTAACGAGAGCGTTAAAATTCAGCGTGGAAGGGACGAGATCAAAGTGATGGTTCGCTACCCCACCTCGCAACGACGGAGCCTCGGCGACGTCGAAAACATGCGTGTCCGAACCGCCGCCGGTGATGAAATACCTTTCGGTGTCGTGGCGGATGTCGTAATGGAACGCGGATACACCACGCTTCGGCGGGTCGGGCGAGACAGCGTGGTTACCGTCTCGGCGGACATCGACGAAAAAACCGCAAACGCAAAAAAAATCCTGGATAAACTCTCAGAAGAAAACGGTTTCTTCGCGGAACTGGAGGAGGAGTATCCGGGACTGAAGATTGGAAAACTCGGTCAGAGTCAGCAGACGGCTGAAACGTTCGACGTCCTGCTGATATGGTTTCCGATAGCGATGATGGCGATTTATACGATACTGGCGGCGATGTTCCGTAGTTACATCCAGCCGATTATTATAATGATAGCGATTCCGTTCGGATTGGTCGGTGCGATCGCAGGGCACTGGGTGCTCGGATTCGACGTAACGCTGCTAAGCGTATTCGGAATGGTGGCATTGGCGGGAATTGTGGTCAACGATTCGCTGGTGCTGATTGACCGGATAAATCGCGGCGTTCGCGCCGGTGGGGGTGTATTCGCGTCGGTCGCCGAAGGTGCGCGGACACGCTTCAGGCCTATTCTACTCACTACAATCACCACCGTAGCAGGCATCACGCCGCTACTGTTCGAAAAGTCGTTCCAGGCGCAATTCCTCAAACCAATGGCTGTTTCACTCGCTTTCGGACTGATGTTCGCAACGGTGTTGACGCTGCTGGTAGTGCCGAGTTTGTACCTTATCGGAAACGACCTTCGCAGGGTGTTCCGCTGGCAGCGAACGGGCGTCTGGCCAAGCCCCGAAGACGTCGTAAAACGCGATGAACCGATGGAAGAATAGTAATTGGTAATTGGTAAAAAAACCGATGCTCTGTTACGAATTACGAATTACCACTACAAAAGGATTTAATGCCTGCTGAACTACATATCAGCGATGAATGGAAGGGGCCTCTCGCTGCTGCCGGGTTTGATACGTTTGACGCGGTGATGGGAAGTGTACAGGGGGAATGCGTCTCGTGGCATACGAGGGGGCAGACGTATCGCATCGAACTGCCTGCCCTGAGGACCTCGAATGGGCCCGGCGGCGAGGTTGTATTCCTCAAGCGCGACACCTACACCAGCGTCAAGGACATCCTGACGGACCTGGTGAATCTGCGCCGCCCACTGGCTCCGTGTATTAATGAAATGCACGCCCTCGGTCTTGTCGCCGACCTGGGAATACCGGCTCCGGAGGTAATTGCCTGGGGCCGGCGTGGCCGGGCGTTGCTGCCCTGGCAGGCGGCGATTATAATGACGGAAATTCCGGGCGCAGCGATGTCCGAATTTCTCAAGACCGACCAGCCCACCGACCGCCGACGGGTTGTGATGAACGCCGCCGGCGCTGTCGCCGCCAAACTATATCAAGCCGGTCTTTCCTGGCCTGATATGGTTCCGAAACACTTCATTATTGACGGCGATACTGTCGGAATCCTCGACCTGGCGAGGATGCGAAAAACCCGCAGGCCTGCGGAAAGGTTCATGCCCAAACAGGTTCGTCGTTTCAGCGACAGGCTCGACAAACGCGGCGGAAACGAAGACGACCTGAAAAATTTCCTCGACGCACTCAACATATAGTTACAATAACCATAATGTATTCTCTGATTATCAATGAGATTTATCGCACGATTTCCGGCGAGGCCACTTCGGCCGGCAGGATATGCACAATCGTCCGCCTGACCGGATGTAACCTGCGATGCACGTGGTGCGACACAGCCTACGCTTACACCGAAGGGCGGGAAATGGCTGTCGATGAAGTGCTTGCCGAAGTGCGTCGCCTCGACGCCGGGTTGGTGCTCGTAACCGGCGGTGAACCATTGGCCCAGGACGCAACGCCGGTGCTGCTGGAGAGGCTCTGCGACGACGGTTACGAAGTGCTGCTTGAGACTAACGGTTCGCTGGACATCAGCGGCGTGGACCGGCGCGTGACGCGATGTATGGATATTAAATGCCCCGGTTCCGGGCAGGGCGATTCGCTACGCAGGGCCAATCTCGATTGCCTGCGGGCGAGGGACGAGATAAAGTTTATCCTTGCCGACAGGATTGATTACGATTTCGCATGCGAACTTATCGAAAGTAGCGATTTGTCCTCGCGCTGCACGATATTTTTGACCCCGGCTGCCGGATTATTGACCCCGTCCGAACTGGCTGGGTGGATACTCGCCGACGGGCTGGACGTTCGCCTGGGGTTGCAGATTCACAAATACATCTGGCCCGAAGCCAAACGCGGAGTATGAATAATGCAAGCCGAATTGAGTAAGACATTTCGATTTGACGCTGCACATCGCCTGCCGAACGTCCCGGCCGGCCATAAGTGCGCCGCGATGCACGGGCACGGGTATCGCGTTACGGTTGTCGTCGCGGGCGAGGTGGACCCTAATACCGGATGGGTAATGGATTTCGGAAAGATAAAAGGCGCTGTCGAACCGTTGATAAAACAACTCGATCACACCACGCTGAACGAAATCCCAGGCCTGGAGAACCCGACCAGCGAAATGCTTGCCAAGTGGTTCTGGGACCGCATCGCGCCGGACCTTCCGGAACTGTCAGCCGTAACTGTCGCCGAATCCGACACTTCACTCTGCACTTATCGCGGTCGTTAGAGCAATGAAAGGAGTAATGAAGATGGATGTCAGAATTGAATCGCGCAAGCCTCAAAAAGTGGCCTTTGTTCGCCACGTCGGTCCTTATGCCGAATGTGGGTCCGCGTGGGAGAAACTCATGGCATGGGCGGGACCAAAGGGTCTTGGCTCGCTGCCGGAGTGCCTGGGCATTTGCTATGACGACCCTAAGATAACTCCAGCCGACAAGATCCGCTACGACGCCTGCATTCCTGTACCCGAAGACGTCGAGGGTGAAGGCGAAATCGGCATACAGGAAATTGCCGCCGGCGACTACGCAATTGCTACCCACAAAGGCCCATACGCCGAACTCCATAAAACCTATGACTACTTGTATGGCAAGTGGGTGTCCGAAAGCGATTACGAGTTGCGGGATATCCCCAGTTTCGAGATGTATCTGAATACCCCGGATACCACGCCAGAGCAGGACCTGCTCACCGACATTTACGTACCGGTCCAAAAACAGGCGTAATTGGCGAAAAAAGTTTAGCAGGGATGCAGGAGATGCATGGGATAATACTTTTAGGAAAAAAAGATTTTATCCCCTGTATCCTGTGCATCCCTGCGGACTTTTTTTTCACATACGCTACCTTATCATCGATTTTTCCAGCAGTTTGAAGCCGAGCGGTGTCTGGGAGATGATCATTTTATTACGAAGTATCTTTATTGAGCCTTTTCCCGTCGGGGCCCACATATCTTCGCCGATGGAGAATTTGACTATCTCGATAAGAGTTTCCCTGATTTTCTTTCGCTGTTCTCTGGGGTTATCATCCTCATCTTCGTCATCGTCGTCGTCATCGTCATCCCCCCACCCGTTGTTATTGTTACTGTTGTTTGAGTTATTATCGCCGGAGCGCAGGCTGAGTCGCGGTCCTTTGAAGTTGGGAATGATCGTCAGCAGGTCGCCGATTTCGTAGGTTTTTACGCGGGTGGTTTTGTCCAGCGCTTCTCCGGTGGATATTTTCACGATTCCGCCCTGGACAAGCCAATAGACACTGGAGTAACGGTCTCGCCCGGCATTGAGTTGGTCGGTTACCAGGTCCAGCGTGCGTGCGATGGAGATATTTTTGGCCTTGACGGTAATGGGGGTGTCTTTGGTGATTCCGGTAGTCTCCAGCGCTCGCCAGTTGACGTGGAAGTTCTCGCCGGACGCTTCGCGCAGAAACGCGACGGCGTTCTTCAATGCCGTCTGCGAGAAGTCGATTTCGCGCAAATTGAATCTCCGCTTCCTTGTCGGTTCCCTTCGCGTCCACGTTCGCGTTCGCAACGAAGGCCTGACCTCCTTAAACGGCAGCAGGGAAATACGCTTGCGAAGCAGCACCCGCCTCTGCGTACTGACCTTCACGATCTTTCTGTCCCGATACCACGACAGCGGATGACCCTTCGGAGCAATGGAGTGGAGCGTCAGGTCCAGCAGTTTGTCGAATCTTACCTTGGCGGCTTTGAGTGTTACCGGAGTGTCCTTTTTGATGCCGACGTCCCTCAGCGCGTTCCAGTCTGCGCGGATGGTCAGGCCCGATAACTTCTCGTAATGCTTCAGTACGCGCATCAGCGGCATCTTCGCCAGCGAAACAGTGGATATCTCCTTGCGAAGCCTTTGTGCGGGCGTCGGATTGCGCAGAGGCCTTTTCTTCTCGACGGCGGCTTTTTTCGTCTTGGCTGGTTTGGGTTTGGACGATTTGGCGTCTTTGTCGGCTCCGAGGCCCGGCCCGGCGAACAACAACACAACCATCAACAACGCGATTGACCTGGTAATTTTCATGGCGACTCTCCTAAAGGTTCGGAAATCCTGAAATTTTTCCCATGGCACCGTCGGAGATATATATGAGTGCTCGCCCGGAATGTCCGATGCCACATATATTATATCGTCAATCGGGCGATATACAAAAGATTTTTTCGGGATTGTGGTAGGCTGGGCCGGAGCGGAGCGAAGGCCCACCTTAACGTTTAGAGAAAGGTGGGCCTTCGGCCCAGCCTACCGGAGCGTACCGATGATTTCCGTAACGCTGCTGTGGCTGTGGGCTTCGAGATATTCGGCGATACCGTCGCGGATGTCGGCCAGGCAGGCGGGGTTGATGAACGTCGCCGTTCCGACAGCCAGTCCTGTCGCCCCGGCAAGGAGGAACTCGATCGCGTCATGTGCCGACTGCAATCCGCCCATACCGATTATCTCAACGCCCGCGTCTCTGGCTACCTCCGTCCAGACGCGATGAACCATATAAAC
>JAUVIQ010000116.1 GCA_030592655.1 Planctomycetales bacterium
AGTAAAAAAATATTTCTTTTTTTAATTCTTTCAATTCTCTGTGTCCTCCCCACGGGACGGCGAACAGCCGCCTGTGTCTCTGTGGCGAATTTTATGTTTTCCTCATCAACTCCACAAATCTATCGAACAGATACTGTGCATCGTGTGGGCCTGGGCGGGCTTCCGGGTGATATTGTACGGAGAATATCGGCAGGTGCTTATGGCGCAGGCCTTCGAGCGTCTGATCGTTCAGATTAATATGTGTGATTTCCACGTCGCCGGTCGGCAGCGAGTCAATATCGACGCAGAACCCGTGATTCTGTACGGTAATTGCCACCTTTCCGGTACGCAGGTCTTTGACCGGGTGATTGGCTCCGTGGTGTCCGAACTTCAGTTTATAGGTTTTTCCGCCAAGCGCCAATGCGAGTATCTGTTGGCCCAGGCATATTCCGAATATCGGCAGCGGTTTTTTTCCGGGCGGATTTTCGATCAACTTGCGGACGGTCTTGATTACGTCGGTTACTGGTTCCGGGTCGCCGGGGCCGTTGGATAGCATCAGCCCGTCAGGGGTCATCTCGGCTATCTGCTCGGCGCTGGTCGATGCCGGAACGACCGTTACCTCGCATCCTGCTGAAACGAGATGGTTGAGGATTCCGTACTTGACGCCGCAGTCCAGCACGACCACATGAAATACTGGTGGCACAGGTTTGCAACCTGTGCTGTCTCTGCCATGTACAGGTTGCAAACCTGTGCTACCGTTCCATTGATAAATTTTTTCGCAGGTAACTGTTTCCGCCAGGTTTCGTCCTTCCAGCGACGGCGAGGCTTTTGCCTTGGCTACCAGTGAATCGGCGTTGAGGTCTTCAGTGCTGAGCACGGCCTTCATTGCTCCTGCCGTTCGCAGGCGTCTGGTCAGTTCCCGCGTGTCGATGCCCTCGATTCCCAACACGCCATGATCGCGCAGGTAGGCGTCCAGGTTCGTTTCCGACCGGAAGTTGCTGGTGATTCGGGACAATTCCTTTACTACGAATCCCTCCAGCCAGAGGCTTCGGCTTTCGGCGTCGTCGGCGTTGACGCCGTAGTTGCCGATGAGCGGATACGTCATTGCCACGATCTGTCCGCGATATGACGGGTCGGTCAACACCTCCTGGTAGCCTGTCATCGAAGTATTGAAAACCACTTCGCCGGACCGTTCACCGGTTGCCCCGAAGGCGGCGCCTTCAAAAATCGTTCCGTCTTCCAGCGCCAGTATGGCGGGCCTGTTTGTTCGATTTTTCGCTCGTTCGTTCATTTTACAGTCTGTATCGTTTCGTGATCCGTTTGTCGAAAGAGTAAGTTTAGTATCTTTGTGTTCGCGGGACAATTATTTCCGGTAAGATAATTATTTCAAGATAACTTGATTTTTCCATTCTTCCGATGGCATAATGAATAACTCGGTTGATAATAGAAGAGGAGTGCAGTGTATGGGAAATACGCTGGAGGCGATGTTTGCCCTTCAGGCAATTGAGCGTCAACTCGCTGATATTCGCGGGCAGTTGAGCAGTAGCAATGCGGCTGTGAGCGCTCAGCAGAGGCGGGTTGACGAGTTGCATCAGCGACGCCAGTCGCTTCATGATGAGGTTCTTGCTCATCAGAAAGACGCCGGCGGCGTCGAACTGGAACTGAAGGCCAGGGAAGAAGAAGTCAACAAACTCCGCGCGATTCTTAACTCCACCAAGACCAACAAGGAATACGCCGCGATCCTGACGCAGCTCAACACCCTCAAGGCCGATAACTCCAAACTTGAAGACCGCGCCTTGGAACTGATGCAGGAAGTTGATCAGACTCACGCCCAGGCGGGCCAAGTCGAAGAGCAGATTTCCCAGGCGGAAAAACTTTTCGAGCAGATCAAACAGACTTCGTCCGAGGAAACAACCAGGCTTCGGACAATTCTCGATGACCTTCAGGCGAAGCGGGATTCCGCCGCCCAAGCCGTTCCTGATAAGGCGCTCAAAATTTTCGACCGTATCGCCGCCCTCAGGGACGGGGATGTAATGGCGGGAATTGAGGTTCTCGGTAAAAAACCTCCGTACCACTACATCTGCGGCGGGTGTAATATGTCCCTCACTGCCGAGCACGCCAACGCGCTGCGAACGCGGGATGAAATCCGCTTCTGCGACTGCTGCGGAAGGATTCTGTACCTCCAGAAACCCGAATCGGTTCAACAGGTCTGATCCCCAGGACCTTGTCCCTTTGTCGATTTCGGATTAAAATGATGAATAAAAAAGCACTTATGGTTTTGATCAACATCGACGGCGGGGCACGCGGTAATCCGGGTCCCGCCGGTGCGGGCGTCGTCATTAAAACCGCCGACGACGGAACGGTCATTTTTGAGGGCGGATTCTTCCTCGGCAAGGCGACCAACAACGTCGCCGAGTATCATGGTCTGCTCGAAGCCCTGACTGCCGCCGATAAACTCCAAGCCGATTCCGTCGAAGTCTTCAGCGATTCGGAACTGCTCGTCCGCCAGATGAACGGGCAATATCGCGTCAAAAACTCCGGGCTTAAACCGCTGTACGAACGGGCCCGTCGCCTTAAGGGAAAATTCACCAGTTTCACCATCAGCCACGTCCGGCGCGAAGAAAACAAGGCCGCCGACAAACTCGTCAACCAGGCAATCAACCTCAAACACAACGTCGAAGATGCAGCCAATTGACAATTGGCAATTGACAATTGACAATTAACGACGATGGCGCGTTTTTCTGAAAGATTCGTGAGTCAGGTTCAGCAGGCCACCGACATTGTCGATGTGGTAGGCCAATACGTTGCGCTCAAGAAACGGGGCAAAGAGTTCGTCGGGCTTTGCCCGTTCCACGACGACAACCGCCCGAGCATGTACGTCTCGCCGGCCAAGCAGATTTACAAATGCTTCGCATGCGGGGCCGGTGGGAGCGTCTTTCAGTTCCTGATGGGCATCCAGAAGGTAACGTTTCCCGAAGCAATCCGTCAACTGGCAGAGCAGGCCGGTATCCCCGTTCCGCAGGATCAGTCGCCGCAAAAAGCCGACCGGGATTTGTCGGCAGAGACGCTGGTGAAACTTACGACGTTCGCAGCACGCTTTTTCCGGGACAGGCTTATCGGAAGCGAAGGCTCCGCCGCTCTGGAGTACGCCCATAGCCGGAAACTCACCGACGAATCGATCAAAAAGTTCGGGATTGGATATGCGCCGGACTCGTGGGAAGCATTGCGTTCCGCCGCCATCGGAGCCGGATTTACCGACAGGCAGTTGACGGCCGCCGGCCTGGTCGTTCAGCGCGATGACGGCTCGACTTACGACCGCTTTCGCAACCGCCTGATATTCCCGATTATCGACATTGCCGGGCGTGTAATCGCCTTCGGCGGACGGGCATTGTCAGCCGACGAACGCGCAAAATACCTCAATAGCCCGGAAACCGCATTGTTCGATAAATCCGCCAATCTTTACGGGCTGAACTGGTCGCATCGCGCCATCACAGCCGCCGGCCAAGCCGTCGTCGTTGAGGGGTATCTCGACGCCCTGATGCTCATTCAGGAAGGCGTCGGAAACGTAGCAGCCACGCTCGGCACTTCGTTGACGGAGCGGCACGTTCGCCTTTTGGGTCGGTATGCCCGCGAGGCGGTTTTGGTCTTCGACGCCGATGTTGCCGGTCAGTCAGCGGCTGAACGGGCGATTGAGATATTTCTCGCCCAGCGGCTTCACGTCCGCGTCGTAACCGTTCCGCAGGAGCAGATTGCAGGCCAATCCGTCAAAGACCCGTGCGATTACGTTCTCGCCGCCGGGGCAGACGCCTTGCGGAAACTCCTTGCCGATGCGCCCGACGCCCTCCAGTATGCCTGGAACCGACGGTCGGACGCATATCGCAATGCCGACACGCTCCCGCAAAAACGCGAGATCATTGAGGATTTCCTCCGCCTGGTGGTCGCGTCGTCCGCCTATGGCTCTATCGACGCGCTTCGGGAGGGGCTTGTAGTCGGGCAGGTCTCCGAGATGGTCGGACTTTCGCCGGCAGAGGTTGCCGAGCAGATGCGTCGTCTTGCCCGTCGGATTCGCCGCTCCGGAAGACCTTCGGAGCAGGACGATACGGACCAGACGGATGTCGCAACCGTCCGTGCGGAAAAATGGTTGCTGGGCGCTCTGATTAACGCACCTGAACTTTTCGAATCCGTCCGCGACAGTATCACCCCGGATATGTTCGCCGAGCCGATGCTGAGGAGTGTGGCTGAACATCTCTGGCGATTGGCCGGCGAATCCAGGCTTGAGATGACAGCCCTTCTGATGGCGTCCGAATCCGAGCAGTGGGGAAGGGTCGTTACGGACCTTCAATCGTCCAGCGAGAATCACGGTAATTATGAGCAGACTCTCGCCGATGCCGCCGAGGTTCTTCTCCGTTCTCACCGGCTTGAGGAGATACGCCAACTCAAATCCGGCGCCGGTACCGATCGGAATGACCTTTTGCGGAAAATCTCCGAAGAAGGCCTGAAACCCGACCCTCGACGCAGGCCTAAAATACGATAATCTCATCCTTGATACGTTGACACCGGAATCTTTCGGTCCGTAGTACCCACGCAACGCAGTGCGTGGGCGTAGTCGGTGGGGCTTGGGTATGTCGTCGAAAAACGGAGAAAATTTTCTACATTATTTCGCTGGATTGTAGTACAATAATCATAGTTCTCTTGAGACGGTAGCGATTATTGTTCAGTGGAGTGTGCCATGAGACGGATTGCTGCAGTATTGCTTGTCGTTGCGGCATTATCCGGCTTGTCTTTCGGCGACACGGTTGTCCTGAAAGACGGTCGGGTTTTCGAGGGAACCGTTATCGAGTCCGACGGGAAAATACTCGTCGAGATGGACTATGGTACGATCGGTTTTTCACCCTCGGAAATTGAAAGCATCGAACGAGGACCAACTCTCGTCGATCTGCTCGAAACACGCCTTGAGTGCATCAACCGAACAGACCCCGCTTCTCTGTTCGAAGTGGCGGTATGGGCTAAAGATAACAATCTGGACCACCGGGCGGGAAAAATCATCGAGGAGATTCTGGACCTGGATCCCGACCATAGCGGCGCGCACAAAATGCTCGGCCATGTCCATGCCGACGGTAAATGGACGACACTTCCTGACGCTATCCAGCTGGCACAAGGTAAACTGGAGGCAGGTAAGTACGAAACGCTTCTGACCGAACTGCTGCCGGCCATAAAAGAAGTCCTCAAGGATCCGAAGCGGAAATTGCAGGTGATGCGTATCGAGGCGCACTGCCTGCTGCGAGCAAAGAAGTTTAAACAGGCGAGGGAATGTTTTGAGCGCCTGAGCCAAAAATCTATCTTACCGGACTCGGTTCGTTACGCCGCCGTTGCGAAAATCCTCAAGGATCATCCGAAGGGAATGTACGTACTTGCCGAAGTCTATCCGCCCACAGCCATGCTTTTGGGCGCTCCGGTTCCGATAGTCAAGTCCGGTCCCGCCTCGCTGTCCAAACATGAGGTTCTTTCAGCGGCATTGCGTGATTACGCCAAATCGACCATCAAAGAGGGGCGAACCCTGATGGCCGAAGGTAAAAAGAACGAACTTGTTGAACCGGAAGCCGCCAAAACCAAGTACGCTCTTGCGAGTAAGCGTTTCGACCAGGCCGACGCCATTGTGCCCAATATCGCTCGTAGTTGGCGGGTCGAGATCGCCCGCCGGCGAATAGCGATGATAACAAAGGGCATGAACGTCCAAGCCGCTAAATACGACGCCCTCAAGGCGTCGCTCGGCGAGCGCGATATGTCGCCGGCTGCGTATGCGAACCTGATGACCAACATGTTACGGGCACTCAATCGCGTCCACTCCGACCTGAAGGAAATCCTGAAATTATCCGGGCCTTTCGAGCGGGAACTTGTCCTGGAGATAACCGACGCGACGCTAAGACTCCAGCGGATCAAGAGCCTCCAGGAGATTATCAGAGATAAACTACGTGAACTGAATGGCAAATAAGTCGATCATATTGCTTCCGATGCTGCTTTTGGTATCGGTCGTGGCGATGTGTCTCTCGGAGGCGGCGATTGTCTCCGAACCGTCGTCGGACAAAGGCTTCCAGCGGGCGTTGTCGTCCCTGGCCGATGGTAGGAATAAACAGGCTGAAAGAATCGCCTCCGAGGTCGTCGAAAGCGCCGGCGAGAACGCTTGGCGCGCATGGCTGATTGTAGCCACCGCCAGGCATCGACTCGACAGATACGCCCAGGCCGACGAAGCCTACAAGCAGTTCCTGTCGTTGTGCCGAAGCCCTTCCGAGCGTGCATACGTGATGGAGCAGATTAATCGCTGCCGGCTGGCGAGAGAAAAATCGGTCAGGCCTGTAGTGGTTTCCAAACTACTTTCCGCCCGGAAGCGTGCGAAATTATCGACCGTCGATAATCGCAAATTCACCGAATCAAGCGAACACTTCGTGGTCCGTTCGCATAACTCGGAACTCGCTAAACTTATCGTCAAACATGCCGAAATCGCACTCGGGCGCATCTGCCGGACTATCCTGGCTGGGCAGGACTACCCCCACAGCGTCAACATCTACGTCTGGCCTACCGTGGCCCAATATCGCAAACACGCCGTCAGCGCGCCGGAATGGTCCGGAGGAGGTTTCAGCCTCCGTCAGGATAAAAACGGACGACTGGTTCGCAGTATCAACCTGACGCAACTCGGAAAGGACGGGCTTTTCGACGCCGACATGCTGGACCGCATCCTTCCGCACGAGATGTGCCACCTGGTGCTGGCAGAGTTCTTCGGCGACGCCCCGTGTCCGCTGGCGCTGAATGAAGGCCTGGCCATGATGGCTGAAGCAAGCGTGGACAACTCGCGCGTCATGCTGGCCGGGACGGCGTTACTCGGCGACAGCAAAATTACGCTCCGGAAACTCCTGATGACGGAGCGTTGCAATGCCGGAAATGCCGCCGTTTTCTATGCCAAGTCCTTCAGCCTGACAGCCTATCTGCACAAACGCATGACGCCGGGTCAGTTCCGCGAAATGCTTACCCACATCAAGACGGGATGCCCGCTGGAAGAAGCCGTCCAGAGGGCGCTCTACGTTCCGGTCGATGAGACGTTCCTGAAGCGCCTTTCGACCGCCTGGGAGGCAGAAACACTCCGCCAGTGGCAATTCCTCAGCGCGCTGGAAGAATAACAACCACAACAAAATCAGCAGGGATGCAGGGGATGCACAGGATACAAACTTTTTTTCTTTTTTTATTTAATTCTTATCCTGTGCATCCCCTGTCTCCCTGCTAATTTTTTTTGGCTTTTGCAAATATTCGCCGATAATGGTATTTGTACAGTTTCGCCGACCTGGCTCAACGGTAGAGCGCGGCTTTCGTAAAGCCGAGGTTCTGGGTTCGAATCCCAGGGTCGGCTTTTTCCATTGCGGATTTCAGATTGCGGATTGCGGATTTTTAATTATTGGTAATTTGACATTCCACGGAAACCACCTCCATCTTTGAGCGTCTAATCACTTAAGCTGGCCGAATACGTAACACGGGCGTCTCGCCCGTGGAATCATGGCCGAGACGGCCATGTTACGCTACACATAATCTTAAATTGCTCTAAAGAGGTGCAATATGCGAAAAATCGTATTCGTCGTCTTATCATTGATTCCTGCCGTTGCTTTCGCTGATATAAAGAACGGTCCCCCCATAAATATAAAGAAACTTCCCATTACCGCCGACGTGGGTATCTGTGCCCATCGCAACGAGGTGAGCCTCAACACAGGCAAAAACTCGCACATCCGCATCAAGGGCAACGAGCATTATTACCTGTTCAACTTCGATACGAAGCAAATCCGCACGGAGCAAATCCGCAACCAGTACCACTGGAAAATAACCAAAGCCACGCTACACCTGAAAATTGCCAAGGGTCATCTGCGTAAGGTCGCATTCTGCACGGTCCCCGCCGAGTGGGTTGAAGGCACTGCCGTCAATAAAAAGCAAAAAGGCTCAACCTGCTTTACGCATTTAAAATACCCCGACAAGCCCTGGACGCAGTGGGGCGGGACGATGCTCGATGCGACGTTTAACTCGCCGTATATGATGTGGAAAACCTCCGAAGTGAAAACCGGCAAGGATGGCTGGTTGGAGATCCCCATCGCGCCGGAATTAATCCAGGCCGTCGTTGCGGGGTTGTCGCATGGCTTGGTGATGTCCGACGAAAAGGGCCAGACGCGCGAGAATCACGATGTCTATACCCGCGAGCAGGGAAACGCCAAGCCGTACCTGACGGTCGAAGGCAAGGCCTATATACCGCTTCCCGTAATCCTCCCGCCTCCCCCTGTGGCGAATGCGAAACCGTTCTTGCGGGGCGCGGATTTCAACAGCGGCGCGGTCATCGTGCGGGTTAACGGGGCCTACAACTTTGGCAACGATAGGGTGTTCGCAAGTAAAGTCAGGCTTTTCGAGAAGCACGGCGGCGCAGGCAAGGCCAGACTCGTTCGGACGATGATATTCTTCCATCGGCAGGAGTTGGTTTTCGCGGGTCTGCATCCGGGGAAGAAGTATATTGTCCATCTCAACTCTTACTTCATGGGTGGTGGTATGAGTATTCCCCAAAATCCGCCCACGGTTACAGCCTCGCCCGCGCTGACGATACCGAAAGTACCGAAACTCAAACCGCTCAAAACGATGAAGCGCGTGCATGAGCATAACGGTTGGCGGGTGGAGTTGCTTTCGACAACTGCGAAAACGCCGCGAAACGACAAGTCGTTCATTCAGTCTATTCCCATCACGCCGCGTAATGCGTGGGTCGGGTTGCAGGTTGTTATCACGCCGCCGAAGGGGAAAGCAGAGAATATAAGCGTTTCGCTTCCCGGTCTGGGATTCAAGGGTCTACAACGTGAACGTCCTATCCCGCTCAAGCATGTGAAACTCCATCGCGTCTGGTATGTCCCAAAGGGGAAAGACTATCACGCCGAGGTGCTCGTACCGTTGAAGTCGGGCGAGAAATTCTCAATCCCCTGGACGCAGAACAAGATTCCAAATCAGGCGAACCAGGCGATTTTCGTCGATGTCTGGGTTCCGAAAAGCGCCGCCGTCGGTCCCCATAAGGGAAAGTTTGTCGTGCGACGAAACGGTAAACCGGTGATGACGGTTCCGATTAAGATTCAGGTCGCCGGAGTTACTTTACCGGATAAGTTCAACATCGTCGGCGATATGAACGCCTACTCCTCGCCGGCGCGGGCGATGGGCGTGAAGCATTCCGATCCGAAGGCGTGTATAGAAATGGAGCGGAAATATTATCGCCTTGCGCATTCGCATCGCATGACGCTGAACGTCCTGCCATACTCGCAGAGCGGGTCAATCAATTGGCGCGGCGCGCCGAAGATCGCCGGCAAGGGCAAGGATGTCAAAATCACCGATTGGAAGGAATGGGATGAACGCTTCGGCCCGTTGCTTTCGGGCGAGGCCTTCA
>JAUVIQ010000111.1 GCA_030592655.1 Planctomycetales bacterium
CCGTCCTTTGGCCGGAAGACGACATGGGTGTTCCTGGTGATTATAATGGCACTGATATGGACGGGGTCGCTTGATCCGCTCATACATTTTGCGATGAACGAATCGCAAAGCATCATGCCCGTCTCCGACAGCGAGGTCTTTGAAGACCGTTACGACGCAGCCTTGAACGCCTTTGTCGCTGAAGAATTCGCACAGGCTGAGCAACTCTTCACCGAAGCGCTGGCGATTAATCCGCGGGCAGGCGATTGCTTCTATTGGCGGGCGTGTGCCCGCGGCTGGCAGGACAAATGGCAGGGCGCTCTGGATGATATGGACCATGCCGTTGAACTCGTCCAGTCGAATCCGGAATACTACGAATTTCGCGCGATTGTCCTCGAGCATCTTGGTCGGAGCAACGATGCCGAGAAGGACCGCGCCGCCTCCCGCAAACTGCACAAGAACTCGACACCAACATCGAAGCCGGCCAAGTCAAAACCGTCGTAACCCGTAGGCCCGCTTTTTTATTATGGTAAGAAGACTGATATTGTGCGTGTTATCGCTTGCGGCGGCTACGGCCGTCTGGCTGCCGTGCGCTCACTTCCTTTTTCGTCCCGATGTAAGCGAATTTCTGGATTCGGACGGTATTTCCCCCAATGCCCGCCGGTTGTCCCGACGACATGTCCGCTTGTGGACGGAGGCGGACCTTCGTGAGGCTGCCCTTGCGGAAATCCGCACCGCCAACGCCGAGTGGGACTTCATGGGGCGGAGTTTCTTCGTATGGTCGCTGGCGAATATGGCCATGCGCGATGAGCAGTTCACCCCGACCGCACTGGAGGTCATGGACGCCATTATCGACGAGACCCTCCGCCTGGAACGCGATGAAGGGATGTACTTCTTTCTGATGCCGTATGCAAAACGTCGGCATTGGGTGCTTTCACCTGCCCGAAGTCAGTTTATCGACGGCGAGATAGCCCTGATGCTGGCGATGCGCCGATTGGTGGAGGAGAAACCTCAATACATGCCCCTCCTGGCGGAGCGGGTGCGAATTATGATCGAGCGGATGGAGAAAAGCCCCGTCCTGTCAGCCGAGAGTTACCCCGACGAGTGCTGGACCTTCTGCAACGTAATCGCCCTGTCAGCCATTCGCGTTCACGACCACCTCGACGGCGCAGACCATAGTAAATTCATCCGCCGCTGGCTGACGACGGCAAAGAGCAAACTCATTGACCGCCGGACCGGCCTGCTGGTCTCAAGTTATACGCTCGGTGGCGAGCATCTTGACGGGCCTGAAGGTTCGTCAATCTGGATGGTCGCGCACTGCCTGTCGCTACTGGATGAGGAGTTCGCACGCGACCAGTACAAGCGAGCGAACGAACACCTTAGCCGGAGCATTCTGGGGTTCGGTTATGCCCGCGAGTGGCCTGAGTCGTGGACGGGACCGATGGATATTGATTCCGGGGCTGTGGTTCCGGGACTGGGGCTTAGTGTCAGTGCCAGTGGGATGGCGTTTATTGCAGCAGCCACCTTCGACGACAGGCAATTCTACCGCTCGCTGGCGACGAGTCTGGAATTCGCCGGTATGCCAATTGAAGACGACGCCGGACTGCGATACGCAACAAGCAATCAGGTCGGCGACGCGGTGTTACTATATTCCATGTCGCTGGGGCCGGCGTGGCGGAAAGTCAGGGAGGGAGAAAAACCGTGAAGGAAATTTCTTCGAAAAAACCTGTCGGTCGGAAACGCCGATTCCGCATTGTTTCGCCGTTGATGCTGTTGATCCTGGCCGTTCTGATCGTCGCGGGCTTTGCCGCCGCACACGCGGCTGGGTGGCGCGAAAACGTATCGCTGCTGGCGGGCACTTCGTTTGACGCTTCCAATGGAGGACAGGAACAAATCGCATCGGCAAGCGTCTATGTCATCCTGTATTTCGCCGCCGTGATTATCTCGCCCATTCTGGCGCTGGCGTCGGGAATTATGTGGTCTCTACAAAAAGCCATGAAACGCCGGAAGGTGTAGGCTGAGCTTCTCGACACAGGCTTCTCGGCGTGATAAAGTCTGGTTATGGCGATGAGGCCGGGGAAAAGGCGGATTCTTATAGCGCTTGGGGCACTTGTTATCCTCGGCGGGCTGGCGGCGATATTCCTCCCGCCGTACCTGCGACGCTCGTGGGTTGAAAAACGCCTGTCGGCTTTCGATGCCAACCCCTGCCAGAAAACGGCAGATGCGTTAATCGACCTGCTTGGCGAAGACGATGTTACACAGGAACAAGGAAACGAAATCCTCAAAGCCTTGCTCCAGCCGCGAGTCGTGGTGGAAGATTCCAATTTGACCGGCCAAAAGATTGAAATCAAAGTCGAACCGGAGAATCCTGTAGATTTGAGGTGGCTGAGTGGAGGCTATGAAAATTACTTGTATATCGAAGGCATCACCCCAGCGGAGGGCTACCCCGACTCGGAAAGCCTTATCATCGCTCCAAGCATCTCCGATGATCTGATTTTTTTTAATCGATTGTCCGCAGTCTTCCCCGCGATACGAATCCAGAAGGCGGGGACATACAAGGGGAAAGTCCGTATGAGTTACGGTTTGTTGAATTGGGACCTGTTTTCATTTGAGGAACCCTCTGTTCTGGAACGGATATTGACGAAACTGCGCCCGTCAAAGCCCGCGGCAAATGAAGGGGCGATGACCTTCGAGTGTTCGTACGAAATACCTTTCCAGATTCGCGTTGTCGCACCGAAACCGACGGATAGCAATCCGTCGGCTTTGCCCGCTCGCTAAATCTATCACGCATTTTTGTTTTTTTAGAAAATTTCGTGTAATTCGTGGACTATTTCATCTTGTTCGCGTCGTTCGCGGCTTATATAAAGGGCGAAAAGGAGTCGCGTAATGAAAGCACTGGTTCTGGAACCGGATCTGAAACTGAATCTCCGTGAGATTGAGATAGACGAACCCCTCGGCCTGCGGGACGTGCGGATACAAATCCACACCGTCGGTATCTGCGGCAGCGACGTGCATTACTATCAGCACGGCAGGATGGGCCAGGCTGTGGTCGAATCGCCGATGGTCCTCGGGCACGAAGCCGCGGGGACGGTCATCGAAACCGGCCCGGACGTTCGCCATCTCAAGGTCGGCGACCGCGTATGTATGGAGCCGGGCGTGCCCGACCCGAACTCGCGGGCCTCGCGCCTGGGCAAATATAACCTCGACCCGACGATGCGATTCTGGGCGACGCCGCCGACCCATGGCTGCCTCCGCCCCACCGTCGTCCACCCGGAAAATTACACCTTCGCCCTGCCCGATAACGTCAGTTTCGCCGAAGGCGCGATGGTCGAACCGCTGGCAATCGGTATGCACGCCGCCACCCAGGCGAAGATCAGGCCCGGTGATTTCGCGGTCGTACTCGGGGCAGGGACAATCGGCGCGATGACGGCGATGTCGGCCTTGGCCGGCGGGTGCAGCCGGGTTGTTATCACTGATGTCAGGCAGGCGAAACTCGACCTGATAGCGGGACAGGGGCCGATAACGCCCGTCAACGTTACCACCGATAACCTGACGCAGATAGTTATGGAAATGACCGACGGCTGGGGCGCCGACATCGTTTTCGAGTGCAGCGGAAACGAAAAGGTCATAACGACCATGCTGGAGCCGCTCTGCTACGGCGGGCGGGTAGTGCTGGTCGGCGTACCGGCCCAGATGCCGAGGTTCGACATCTTCACGGCACGGGTCAAGGAAGTTACCATCGAGAACGTCCGCCGATACGCACACGTTTTCGACCGCGCGATTGCACTGATGGCCGGCGGGAAAATCGACGTAAAACCATTCCTGACGGACACGTTCGATTTCGCCGATTCCGTCAAGGCTTTCGACTGGGCAGTGGATATGCCCGAAACGTCAGTAAAGGCGCAGATAAAACTGCCGCAGTGAGTCGAGCCTTTTGCCTTTTTTGACTTGTCCGGCTGGAGGGCGATTCATATGATGTAGTTGCCGAGGTGATATTGTTTTCTCCGGACAAGCGGGATGGCACACAACGCCAATGACAGAACAGTCCGATTCAATCATCCGCCTGGAAAGGGTACATAAATCCTTCAACGGGCAGAGAGTCCTGGAGGACCTCAACCTTGAGATTCTCCGGGGTCAAACCACGGTCGTCATCGGCCCGAGCGGGTGCGGTAAGACGGTATTGCTCAAGCACATAGTCGCCCTGCTTCGCCCCGATAGTGGACGGGTTTTCTTCGACGGCGTGAACATCACCAGCCTTTCCGAACGGCAACTTGTGCCGATCCGCCGGCGCATCGGGTTCCTCTTCCAAAGCAACGCCTTGTTCGACTCGATGACGGTGGCAGAGAATATCCATTTCCCGCTGATCGAGCACGGAATCCGGTCGGAAGACGAATTACAGCGTCGCTGCCGGCGGGTTCTTCGACTGGTCGGGCTTGACGGAATGCAGCAGCGGATGCCCGAAGAACTCTCCGGCGGGCAGAAAAAACGCGTCGCCCTGGCACGCGCAATAGCGCTGAACCCGGAAGTTATCCTCTACGACGAACCGACGACCGGGCTTGACCCGATTCGCGCAGACCTGATTAATGAATTGATCCTCAAACTCCAGGCAGAGTTGAGAACGACCACCCTGGTTGTTACACACGATATGGATTCAGCCCGAAAAGTGGCCGACCGCATTGTGATGCTCTACAATAGTCGAATACTGGTCGATACAACGCCGGACGGTCTGCGGGAGATAACCGACGACGTAGTGGTCAGGTTCGTCGATGGTCAGGCCACGCCGGAAGAACTCGATGAACTGAAACACGGACACTCTGGAGGCATAAGCGATCATGACAGAGAGAAAACGTAATGTGCTTGTTGGGGCGACGGTCCTGGTGGCGGTAATCATCCTCGGCGGGATGATCCTCATCTTCCAGGAGTTACCGGCGTTTATGCGCCCCGGATACCAGGTGAAGTTCACCTCCTACAACACCGGAGGCCTGCGCGAAGGTTCGGACGTTATGATGGTCGGGGTGAGGATCGGGCGCATCTCCGAGATAGAAATCGCCGACGGTAACGCGCGTGAAGGCGTTACCATGAGCGCCACTATCGACAGCAAAATCGACATTCCCGGCGACATCAACGCCTACATCAGCCGTGGCGGGGGATTTTCGCGCGGAGCGTCACTCAGGTTAAGCCCCAACGACGGACCTCCGGGTTCGAAGCGGATTGACCCGGTTACCAAGGGGCCGCTGGCATGGATACCACGCGACGGCGTCGAAACAATCGTCATCACTCGCGAAGAAGGCGAAGACAGCGGCATGCTTCCGGAAGGTATGGTTAGCAATATCCGCGAAGCAATGGTAAGTTTCAAATCTCTTGCCGGAACACTGAACGCTTTTTTCGCCCACCCACCGGTTCCGACCACCGCGCCGACCGATACTACAACAACCAGCGCACCAGCCCTTCCAAAACCGCCGGCGCCGCCGAATTTTCACACCACACTGGCGAAACTCGATGCCGCACTCGATGCCATAAATAAAAACCTCGGCGACGAGGAAAACCAGGCGAATTTCAAGGCTGCTCTTGCGAATTTCAATATCGCCGCAACCGCCGCCACCGAAGCAATGGAAGACTTAGGATCAATGGCCGGGGATATTTCCAGCGCCACGAAATCAGCATCCAAACGGTTCGACGATCTCATGGCCCATCTGACGGATGACGCCGACCGCCTGGGGAAGGTGCTGACCTCGCTGCATCGCACTGCCGTCAAGATAGAAAAGGGAACCGGAACTGCCGGTAAAATCATCAACGACCCCGCCCTGTACGAAAACCTCATAAACGCCACAAAACAACTCCAGACCACGCTCGACACGCTCCAGGAATTACTGGAAAAGTGGAAGAAAGAAGGCGTGAAAATGAAAATCGCGGGATAGAACCGTCGCGGAAAAAATATAGCATGAGAAAATAGGTTAGCGTCCCCTATTTCGCAGTTATCTCCCCAGAACGAATTGGCATAGGCGCCTTCCTAATCCAGGGAGCAAGACGCGGAATCTCCCAAGGCGAAGAACATTCAGATACTCTTCGGTAGATGCAATTGGGTGGCCTCCGGCTTCTTCGTATGTCCTGATGCGAGTGGTATGTATGTCATCCATGGGCAAGGCTCCCTTATGTGTCTGAAACCCCATGCCGGAATGGTTGTATGCGCGATACGTTAGAAACAGTCCTGCAAGCATAAAACGTAAACGCTTCTCATCATCTTCAAGAATCTCTTGGATGTGATTACCGACACAGGCCATGTACTCACGAATGTATGGGAACACGTCTTGCTCATCTTGCTGGTAGGAGAAAACTTGTTTCACTTGCTCCATCGTGTTCATTACGGTAAACTCCTCACATTCGTAAATAGATTAGCGTCCCCTATTTAGGTTATTTAGGTTGAATCCCCTCGTTCATCGAACCGCTGCGAAAACCCTCCAGGTCCAGCGTAACGTAGGTGTAACCGAGTGCCTTGAGCGATTCGGTGATGCTATTGCGCATCGAGGCTGCCTGTTCAATAGAATCGGCGGGGACTTCCACGCGAGCGATTGTGCCGTGGTCGCGCACCCGGCATTGGGCAAAACCGAGCGACCGCAGAATATCCTCAGCCCGTTCAATACGCGAAAGTTTTTCGTCCGTAATCTCCATGCCGTAAGGGATGCGTGTAGCCAGGCAGGCGAAGGCTGGCGAGTTCCAGTTCGGAAGGTCCATCGCCTTTGCAGCGGCGCGGATTTCGGCCTTGGACAGACCGGCTTCGGCCAGCGGGCAGCGGACGCTCATCTGCTCTTCCGCCCGTCGGCCCGGACGATAATCGCCGCTGTCGTCGGCATTCGTACCGGTAATGACAATAAAATCGGGGACACCATACTCTTTTTTACCTTCCGGGGTCGCCCCATTGAATTTCCCAGGTAAAAAAGAGTATGGTGTCCCCGATTTTATTTGACCCAGAATCATGGCCTTGCAGTGATAGCACCGGTCAGGCGGATTGGTGGTGAATTTCGCATCGGACATTTGAGGTGTTTCGATTTCCTGGAGTTTCACACCTACCAGTCCGGCGATTTCCCGTGCCGTTGCACGTTCGCGCTGCGGGAAGATGGTCGAGACAGCCATTGCCGCAAGGACATTTTCACCTCCGAGCGTCTCTGCCGACATCGCCAGCAGCAGCGAACTGTCAGTCCCGCCGCTGAAGGCGACGATAACCCGCCGAAGCGATAAGAGTATTTCCCGGCACCGGCCGAGTTTTTCCCGGAGGGCCGAAGGGAGATTTGCGAATCTTTCATTTATTGTTTCGCTGCTCATTCTTTCATCTTTACCACAGATTCGACAAATTGACCAGCCTCATAACCTTGCCAGTCCGCCTCCGGCGCGATACGGTATTGCGTATGAATAAGCGGAATATATTCACTCGTCGGTTTGCCTCGGTGCGCAGGATGATGCGCAGCGGCAAGGTTGACGCGATGCTGCTGACCGAGCCGCACAACGTGCGCTATTGCAGCGGGTTCACCGGCGAAGACTCTTTCCTGCTTCTCGGCAAACGATGGACACGATTGTTGACCGATGGACGTTTCACCGAACAGGCCCGGATTGACTGCCCGCATATCAAAACCGTCGTCCGCAAAGGCAAAATGACCGATGCGATCGCCGAGGTGCTGGCAGGGCAAAAAGTCCGCCGGCTTGGAATTGAGGGGAATTCCGTAACGGTGTCGTTCAAGGCCAGGCTTGAGCCCGCTCTGAAGCGGGTGCGGATTAAGGTCTTCGGCGACGAGATAGATACGCTCCGGCAGATCAAGGACGACGTCGAGTTGGCGGCGATTCGCAAGGCTGTTCGTGTGGCGGAAAAGGCGTTTTTGACCCTTACCGCCGGAGGGGCGAAGAAATTTATCGGGCAATCGGAGCGTCGGATCGCAGCCGAACTGGAATACCTCATGCGCCAAGGCGGCGCGTCGGGAGCATCGTTCGAGACCATTGTGGCAGCCGGCGCTAATTCGGCCCTGCCGCACTATCGACCGGGAAGCAGGATAATCCGTCGAGGCGACGCCGTTCTGATCGATTGGGGTGCAGTGGTCGATGGATACTGCTCCGACTTGACGCGAGTTGTTTTTGTCGGTAAAATCCCGCCTCGAATCGAGAAGATTTACAAGATCGTGCTTCGAGGACAATTGGCCGGTATCAAAGCGATTCGTCCGGGCGTAAAATGTGCGTCGGTAGATTCGGCGGCCAGGGACGTTATCGCCGCCTCTGGTTACGGCGATGCGTTCTCGCACGGCTTGGGGCATGGTGTCGGCTTGGCGGTACATGAACTGCCTCACCTGGGACGAAAGGTAAGAAAGACCCTCCAGGCCGGAATGGTCGTTACCGTCGAACCGGGAATATATCTGCCCGGAATCGGCGGCGTCCGCATTGAGGATGACGTAACGGTCGTACCCGGCGGCGCAAAAAGGATAAGCCGACTGAGCCGGCGACTGGAAGAGATGGTGCTGCGATAAAGAGAAGGAATTCTCATGGATATGGATGAAATCAAGGAACTGGTTCGATTAATGGTCGAGAACGAACTTTCCGAACTGGACGTCAGCGACGGTGAAAACAAGGTCAAACTCAAGCGCGGCGCCGGCGGCGAACCGGTCATAGTCGCAGCGCCGGCCCCGGCACCCGCTGCTGCACCAGTACAAACGGGTATCGCCGCACCGACCGCCGCCGAGGAAGAACTCATCGAGATTAAAAGCCCGATGGTTGGAACCTTCTACGCCGCTGCCGATCCTGATTCTGAACCCAATGTAAGTGTCGGTTCCGGCGTCGATGCCGACACCGTCGTCTGCATCGTCGAGGCAATGAAGGTAATGAACGAGATCAAGGCTGATTGTACCGGTACGATTACCGAGATATGCGTCAAGAACGCCCAGCCTGTGGAATACGGACAGGTGCTCTTCAAGGTAAAACCCGCCTGATTATTACGTTACGGTTTCGAGGAATAAAACAGGATGTTTTCACGGATTTTAATAGCCAATCGCGGCGAAATTGCGCTGCGGATTATTCGCGCCTGCAAGGAACTCGGTATCGAGACGGTGGCGATCTATAGCGAAATCGACCGCGACGCCGGTTACCTGCGACTGGCTGACGATCGCATCTGCATAGGTCCAGCCCCCGCGATCGACAGTTACCTGAACATTCCGCGAATCATCGCCGCTGCCGAACTCGCCGACGTACAGGCAATTCATCCAGGTTACGGCTTCCTGGCTGAAAATGCACATTTCGCGGAGGTTTGCCGTAGTTGCCGGATAGAATTCATCGGTCCGAGCGTCAAGAGTATGCAGTTGCTGGGCGACAAGATTCGCGCCAAGGAACTTGCCAGGTCGGTCAACGTCCCGACAGCGCCGGACAGCAACGGGGTCGTAGAGACAGCAGAAGACGCCGTATCCATCGCTGAAAGAATAGGGTATCCGGTCGTGCTGAAGGCGTCGGCGGGCGGCGGCGGACGCGGAATACGCTTCGCGCATAATCAGGCCACGCTGAAATCGCTCTTCAAACAGGCGCAGAGGGAGGCAGAGATAAGTTTCAAAGACGGGCGACTTTACATGGAAAAGTGCATCGAG
>JAUVIQ010000201.1 GCA_030592655.1 Planctomycetales bacterium
CACCGGTAACGCACTCGCTTCCGACGCTGGCGATTAACGCCGTCAACATGATAGCCGCCGGTAATTCGCTGGTGGTAAATCCGCATCCGGGCGGTAAAAACATCGCCGCATACGGCGCAAAACTCTTCAACCAGGCGATTTACGAAAAACTCGGTATCGACAATCTCATTTGCGTCATCACCACGCCGACGCTGGAAACCGCGAACCGGATATTTACGCATTCGGACATCCGCCTGCTTGCAGTAACCGGCGGGCCCGGCGTGGTGGCGGCGGCCCAGAAGTGCGGCAAGCGCGCCATTTGCGCCGGACCCGGAAATCCCCCGGTCGTCGTCGATGCGTCAGCCGACCTGGACAACGCCGCACGCTGCATCATCGAAGGCGCATCTTACGACAACAATCTCCTATGCCTGGCCGAGAAGGAAGTGTTCGTCGTAGCCGAGGTTTTCGACGCGATGATGGTCGCGATGGAACGGGCGGAGGCGTTCCGCCTGACGCGGGAGCAGATGGACGAACTGGCGAAAATCTGCATCGAGCATGGCAAAAATGGCGGGCATCCGGTCGCCGGCAAGAAATTCGTCGGGGCCGAGCCGCAGGTAATTGCCCAGCAGATCGGCGTGAGCATCCCGCCGGACTGTCGGCTGCTCTTCGGCGAAACCGGCTCGGACAGCCCGTTCGTCCAGGCAGAGCAGATGATGCCGGTCCTTCCGTTCGTGCGATGCGAAAGTTTCGAGCAGGCGGTCGAGTACGCCCGCCAGGCAGAGCACGAATTCGGGCACACGGCGATTATCCACTCGAAGTTAGTGGGCAACATGACCTACATGGGCAAGGCGATGGACACGACGCTCTATATAAAGAACGGCCCGTCGGCAGCGGGCAACGGAGCGGGCGGGGAAGGCTACGGTAACTTCTCCATCGCCTGCGCCACCGGCGAAGGCGTCGTAACACCAATGACCTTCACCCGCCTCCGACGATGCACAATGGTCGATGACCTGAGGATTATTTAGAAGAAGGTAATTCGTAATTGGTAATTCGTAATTGGTCAAAAAAAACCTGATACCTAATTACGATTTACGATTTACGAATTACCAATTACGAATCAGTTACATAACAGATAGCACAGCGAGTCTGGAACATGTTCATAGCAGTGGTAGAAGGCAACGCGGTTTCGACGATAAAGCATCCCTCGATGCGGGGATGGCGTCTGCTGGTAGTCCAGCCGATTGATTTGGCTGGCAAGCCCGACGGCGATCCGCTGCTGGCGATTGATTTGCTCGGCGCAGGTTACGGCAGCAAGGTTCTCATCAGCAACGACGGCAAAGGCGCGCGCGAAATGGTCGGCGACACCAACTCGCCCGTCCGCTGGGCTGTTATAGGAATTCTCGATCATCAGGAATGAAATAAGTGGATACCGAACTGGTCAATAAGATTACCGAGCAGGTGATAGAAGCCCTTGGGCGGCAAGGGGATGGGACGCAACCCGAAACCCCGCTACCGAAAACACAAGAACCGACGGAACGCAGTCCGTCGGCTTTGGGAACCCGCACGGTATCGAGAGTTTTTATTACCGTTGATGATTTAACCCAACGATTGGTCGGTAGTAACGGCGGTGTCATCGAACTGTCGCACAATGAGTTCCTCACACCCGCCGCCGTCGATCTTGCAGAAGCGAAACACATTACAATCTCTAAAGCAGAACGGGATACCGGAATACCGGCCTTCGGCTCTGAGGCTCAGGCTCGAAGAGAGGACCGGAATACCGGAATACCGGAAGAACAGAAGAAGGATTCAAGCCAAACACCAAACACAACCACAATCGGGCTTGTTATCGACAGGCCTGACGAGAAGGTGCGAAGCATTACCGGCTCGCTGTCGCGCGGCGGGATTGGTTTTTCGCGCTTCGACGAATCGTCCTGCTGGATGGAGAACCTCCGGTCGATGTGCCGGGATGTCGTTTCGGGCGGGCTTGTCGCGGGCGTGGCGGTACTGCCTTACGCAGCCGATGCGATGGTGCTGGCCAATAAGATTACTGGCATCCGCGCCGTTCAGGGCACGCGCCTCGGAAGCGTCCAGGCCGGTCTTCGCCACTTCGGCGCGAACGTCCTGATACTCGAACACGCCTTCTCAACGTTCCACGAAATGTGCACAATGATACGCGAATTTACAAATAATCGCGCCGATCAGGTTACTTCCGGCGTTCTTCTGGAAGCGATAGGCAGAGAAGAAAGGTCGTAAATGCGAATCGCCAAGGTCATAGGAAATGTAACACTGAACTGCTCGATGAGCGAGGTCGTGCCGGGCAGTTTCCTGATTGTCCGGACCTGTAATCGCGGCACGCTCACCGGCGATAACGAAGGCAACGACGAGACGGTTGTGATGTACGACTGCCTGGGCGCGGGCGTCGGAGACATGGTCGGCCTGGTCGAGGGACGCGAAGCCACCGCACCGTTCTGGCCTACGAAAGTACCATACGACGCATACAACGCCTGCATTCTGGACACAGTCAACTTTCGACCCGTTCTCAGGGTAGGGGACAAATGATGGTTAACGAATGGCAAATCAAGCAGCAGATATGCGACATCGGCAAGCGGATGTACGATCGCGGCTTCGTGGCTGCCAATGACGGAAATATATCTTTCCGCCTCGGTAACGGGAGATTCCTCTGTACGCCGACCGGCGTATCCAAAGGATTCCTGAAACCCGCCGACATCGCCGTGGTGGACGATAAGGGCGAACAACTGGAAGGGACGAAGCCGAGAACCTCCGAGATACTTCTGCACCTGGAAATCTACCACGAGATGCCGGAGATAAACGCCGTCTGCCATGCCCATCCCCCACACGCGACTGCCTTTGCGATCGCCGGAGTGGACCTGCCTTCAGGAATCCTGCCGGAGGTGGAAATATTCATCGGACAGGTTCCGATAGCCGACTACGACACCCCCGGCAGTAAAAATTTCGCCGAGACCATCCTGCCACACCTGAAAAATAACGCGAACACGATCATCCTTGCAAATCACGGAGTGGTAACCTGCGATAAGGACCTCCAGCAGGCATATTTCCACATCGAAACGCTGGAGACGTACTGCAATATCCTGCTGCTGTCCAGGCAGATCGGTCCTATTCGCTCGTTACCCGATACCAAGGTCCGCGAGTTGCTCGATATAAAGGAGGGGATGGGTATTTCCGATCCCCGGCTGGAATGTCTGCGAACGCATGAAACTAATCCGGAGGCGTGCGTCCTTGCCGGCAGCGATGAATTTCTGCGCGGTTTTTCGACGGTCGCCATCCCGCAGCACACGCCCGACGCCGACGGCCACGGGCACGGTAACGGTATCGCCGGAACGCCCTCGCAGGCGGGTCAGCCCCAGCCGATGCCGGCATCGGAAAAACCGTTTCCATCCACAGTCGCAGGCCGAAAAATTCTCGGCCCCGAAGGCCTGGGCTCCAGTTCCGATACCGTACGCAAACGGGCTACGGAAGACGAAATCGAACGACTCGTACAGGTCATAACCGACAAAATCGTGCAGGCATCAAGTTGACACAAGGACAAACCGGCCATGAAATCGCTGGACAAAAAACTCGCGGAAATTCATTCGGACCCGAATTCCAATGCGTTCATTCTCGCCGACGCCAAGGATGCGGACATGGCCTTCGGTATGTCTGCGCCGGGCATAAGCCCCGAACATGACGACGGTCAATTCCGCTCGCTGGATGAGTACCGCGACCACATCCGCCGGAACGTTCGCCAGGGGCTGGTGGATATTATGCTCATGTCGGTCTCGTCCAACGAGATACTGACGATCCGCGAGCGGATATTCGACGGTTCGGACGTTACGCCCGCCATCCGCGCCAACGACACCACCGACATCCACGTCGCTCGCGGCGCGTCATATCCGCAGGTCCCGGCCAGACCTTTCCGCACCGCCCTTCTGGATCACGCACAGTGCGGCCAGGTCGGCTGCGATATCGAGGACCGCCACCTCGGCGCGAACCTGGGCCTGTTCAGCATGACATTCAACAACGACGTCAACCTGGACCGCGAAATGCTCGAAGCGTACAAGGCATTTCGCATCGAGGCGGAACAACGTGGCTTTCGCCATTTCCTCGAAGTCTTCACGCCCAACGCAATGGTCAATCCCATCGGGCAAGAGCAACTTGGCGGATTCCTCAACGATATGATCGCCCGCGCATTGGCGGGAGTACCGTCGTCGGCCAGGCCTTTGTTCCTGAAAATCCCCTACCCCGGACCGGCGGCGATGGAAGAACTCGCCAGGTACGACCCGCACCTGGTGCCGGGAATCCTCGGCGGCTCGGCGGGGACGACTTACGACGCTTTCAAACTCCTCGCCGATGCAAGGGCGCACGGCGCAAAGGCCGCCTTGTTCGGAAGAAAGATCAACAACGCCGAGCATCAACTTTCCTTCATCCAGTTCCTTCGTTGGATCGCCGACGGCGAAATCGCCCCGGAAGAAGCGACCAAAGCCTACCACGGCGTCCTGGACGGGCTGGGTATCCGCCCGCATCGAACTCTGGAAGAAGATATGCAACTGACCGGCGGCGTAACGAGTTACGGCTCTTCGGGAAGGACAATAAGCATCCCGCGGACGCCCGCCAAATCCGCCGTTGCCGGTTCCGAATCCGTCGCACCGACGGACGCCGACATCTCCTGGCCGACCAAATCCGACGGTCTGCCGGACTTCGCGAAGATGACACCACCACAACGCCTGGCATATCACCAGGCCCGCCTTAACGGTTCTCTCGACAGAGCAAATTAATCCCGCCCCCGAAAGTGCCGACGCTAAATGCAGGACTCGTGTCGGCGTTGTGATTACTGCGCCGGCAGGGAACAAAAGCGGGCCGAAACGGGCCGAAACGGGCCAATTCGGAACGATTGGGAACGATTGGGAACGATTCGGAACGATTGGGAACGATTGGGGCCAATTGGGAACGATACGGGCCGATTCGGGCCAATTGCAAAATGCGTAAGTCTTTTGCGGACAAGCAGTTGCGTATTTCGGGGTCGTTTTTTCGTCCATTTTAAAAAAATCGCCTTTGCCTATCTTGCCTAAACGGCCCAAGTTGCCATTGAGTTGACTGGTTGATTGGTTCATCTGTTCTTCTGTTCTTCTGTCTGTTTTCCCAAGTCCCAAGTCCCAAATCCCTAGTCCCTATGTCATCTATATAAACTTTTGCGTTCGCGTTTGCGCGCGCAAACGCGAACGCAAAACGGATTGCGACGACGTAAGTCCTTGGTGGCCTTAGGAAAAGTTTTTTTGGATTTTTTC
>JAUVIQ010000253.1 GCA_030592655.1 Planctomycetales bacterium
CAGCCAGGCGTAGCACGGGCGTCTCACGTAATGATGCTACGCATCGCCCGTGAAGAACCACGGGAGATGCTACGATTCCCAGTAAAACCAACACGGGCGAGACGCCCGTGTTACGTATTCGGTCAGTTTGAGTATTAAGCACGCTGATCGGAGCGCAAAAATAGCAAAATAAATTTGCGAATGTGTTTGACAGCGAAACCGGCGTCGGATATATTTTAGGATTACGAAATGTAATTTTACTATATAAAAATGATACAAGTTCTTAACAGGGCGTTCGACATTCTTGATTATCTCTCGGCCGAGCCGGACCGACCGAAGAGACTCACCCAGATCGCCGGCGACCTGGGGCTGCATCCCGCCACCTGCGCCAACATCCTCAAGACGATGGTCCGCCGGGGTTTCGTCGATCAGGCCGGTCCGAAACAAGGTTATACGCTGGGTCCGACGGCCTACCGCCTCGCCCGAAGCGGGCCTTATCGCAAAGACCTTGTGGCGGCGTCCGAGCCTCCGATGACCGCCCTGGCCAGGGAACTGCGTGAAACAGTGCTGATTTCCGTGCTGCGTCAGTATCAGCGGGTAGTTCCCTTCCAGGTCGATGGGGATCGGGACCTTCAGGTCCATAGCGACATCACTTCCATCTCCGGCATGTACGAAAGCGCCACGGGCAGGCTTCTGCTTGCCTTTCTGCCCGAAGAACGGCTTGAGACGTTCATCATCACCCGCGGCCTGCCCGGCAAAGGCGCCTGGCCGGGCGTCAAGACCAAATCGCAACTAAATGCTGCCTTACGAAAAATCCGCAAAGACGGAAAGACCGTGGATACCTCCGGCCCGCAGGTCGCAGCCGCAGCCTATCCGATATGGCAGAATGAGACCGTCGTGGCCGCACTGGGGCTTTTCCTGCCGAAGTTTCGCTTCAAAGGCGATCACCGCAGAAAGGTTCTCGCCGGCCTGGAGGCAACGGCTGACGAAATCACACGCCGGTTGGCCCAACGTTTGGAAAGGAACGATTCGTGAATCTGACAGAACAGGTAAAGACCAAGGCTGCCGAACTCGGCGCTGATGTTTTCGGCGTCGCCGACATTGAACGCTTCGACGAATTGCCGCCGGAGAAACACCCGCGAACGATATTCCCGGAGGCCAGGTCGGTAATCGTCCTTGGCCGGCGGATCACACGCGGAACGCTGCGCGGCGTGGAGGAAGGAACCAACTTCACGGATTATCTCTTCTACGGCTGCGAGTGGCTTGACGACCGGTTCGTGGCGATGACGACTTATCGGGTCGCCGAATTCATCGAGGACGCCGGATGGGAGGCCGTGCCGCTGCCGAATCTCCCGCCGGAGGTCCCGCCGATGGGCGTGGCGGTGCGGAAGAATCAGCCGCCGCCGAACATCATGCTCGATTTCGACGATGCAGCCGTGCGGGCCGGGGTCGGGGAAATCGGATATTGCGGCGTCCTGCTGACGCAGGGGTTCGGCCCGCGACAACGCATCCAGATTATCCTCACCGACGCCGAGATCGAACCGTCGCCCATCCTCGACGAACCGATTGATCCACGCAGCGACGAAAGCAAGGGCGTCTGCCCGTTGGGCGCTTTCATCGGTGAGAAGGAACTTTCCATCTGCGGAAAGACGATGGCCGTCGCCGAGATTGATTATCGCAAGTGCGTCGAATGCAAGAACGGCGCGATGCCCAACCGCCACCATCCCGACGGCAAACCCGACCGCCTGGCGGCAGTGTGCGTTAGAACGTGCATGGATTACCTGGAAAAGGCCGGCAGGTTGGAAAACAAATTCTCTGCCCAATTTCGCAAACGCGATCCCTGGACCGTCAAAGAAAACGTTGATTTTTACAAGGCCTAAAAGGACTGAAAGAATGAATAAGCGTCCACCAACAAAGCAGCAGATCAAGGACTACGCCCTTTCTCGCGGCTTGGATTTGTTCGGCGTGGCCAACATTGAACGGTTCGACGGTGCGCCGTCGAGGATGCACCCTGCCGGGATCTTCCCGGAGGCCCGCAGCGTCATTGTCGTCGGAAGGCGAATCATCCGCGGGGGCTGGCGCGGCATCGAGGAAGGCACATACTGGCCGGCGTACACGTACTTCGACTACCACGGGCTGCTCAATACGCTCTTTATCCCATTGCCGTTGTACGAGACTGCCTGCTTTATCGAGGATTTCGGCTTCGAGGCAGTGCCGTACTATCCCAGCGTACCCGAGAGCCAACCGCCGACAGAACCGCTTCGCGACGGCGCCCCGCCGCCGGACGTTCAACTTGCCATTCGCATCGCCGGCGTGGCCGCCGGTGTCGGCGAGATCGGATGGTCGAAGGTCTTTATGACAAAGAGATTTGGCCCGCGCCAAAGGCTGGCGGCCATCATCACCGATCTGGAACTTGAACCGGACCCGCTGGTTGAGCCCAACAGCATCTGCAAACTCTGCATGGCCTGCGCCGAAGGCTGCCCCGGCGCAATACCCCATATCAAGGAAGGAAAAACCGTTGAGATTCGGATCGAGGAAAAGACCTACCGCTGGGGCGACGTCGATATGGGCAAATGCACGCTCTGTTACCACGGAGGAGATCCGAGACTCTCGCCTTTCATACCAGTCTCCCTGCCAGGCTACCATTTTGACGTCACCAAACAGAAACTATCTGAAGATGCTGCATACAAGTTCTGCTGGCCTATGTCGCTCGGTAAATGGCGCAAAACTTCCGAATTCCCCTCCGGCTATATAATTGAAGGCCACGCCTACCTGTCCAAATGGGGCGACGGAGGAAGTTACGGAATCGGCGGCTCCCGCGGCTGTATGCGCAGCTGCTTCAACTACCTGGAAAAACAGGGACTCATCGAGCAGACATTCAAAGGCGGCGAATTCATCAAGCGCCCGCGATGGATGCTCGACGCAGAGGGAAAAATCGCCGAGTAACGCAGGACAACACAAATATGGAAAAACCGGCTTGGAGTTGTTAGAATAATCAGCCGAGATGAAACGCCTGAATTTAATAATGCTTTTACTGGTTTTGATGCTGGTCGGATGCAGCAACGGTAACGGGATATTCGGTTCGCGCACGCATACGCCGGATACCGAAACCGATCTGGAAGACCATTGCAGTATCCTCCTGTTCGTTCACCGCGACCCGGTCAATCACACCAGGGACGCTGAACATTACAGAAGGGTTTTCACCGAAAAAATAGGCTGGAAGGGTCTGTTTGTCATTCACAAGGGCGGGCACAGCGAACTGTACTGGGGACGGTATCGCTCATGGAATGACAAAAAAGCGGAGGCGAATCTCAAGACCGCCAAAAAATATCGCACATCCAACGGCGACGCTTTGTTTGCAGGGGCACAGATCGTCCCGATTCCAGGAAAGAACATTGGACCGGAAAAGTGGGACCTGGTCAACGTACCGGATTCGGCCTACTACAGCCTGCTGGTGGCCCTCTTTAAAGACGATCCGAAAAGCAATTATGTCGGGCGAAGGCGACGCGCCGTCGATTACTGTCGGGAATTGAGGAAAAACGGATATGAAGCCTACTTTTACCACGGTTCGGCAGTATCGCACGTAACTATCGG
>JAUVIQ010000153.1 GCA_030592655.1 Planctomycetales bacterium
CAATTCCAGCACCTGCCGCCAGCAGGACCACCGCTGCAAGGGCCGCTACCAATGGCGATAATCGTCCCGATGCGACAGGCCTGTTCTTCTTGATCGGATGAGTCTGGTCGGATTTGCGGTCGGCGATGTCGTTTATCAGGTAAATCGCACTGCTAAGCAGGCAAAAGGACGCAAACGCTCCCATCGCCATTACCCAATCGGCCCATTTACCGCTGAAAGGCAATGCCGCCAGGACAAAGATGTTCTTCGTCCAGTGCGGTATCCGCAGCGCCTCGATCAGCGCTGTCGCTCCGGCGGTTGACCTTTTTACGTCCTGTTCCAACTTGACGATCACCTCTTTAATGTTTAGCAGTCGCCGGTGCGGCGACGATAGTATATCTTAATGTCTATGCAGGAGTCGTTACAACAGCCATATCGACCACCGGACCAAACGCCATCAGCAAAACGCCTTTGGTTCCTTGTCGCCGCCGTCGCTACGACGCTATTTCTGCTGACCGCGCAGCGAGGACCGGCCTGGCAGGACAGCGGAATCTTCCAGTGGCGAATGTACACCACCGACCTGAAAGGTTGGATGGGTCTGGCCCTTGCGCATCCGCTGTTGATTATTCTGGGCAGGAGCGTCAGGATGATCTCGCTTCCCGGTGAACCGTGGCGTTTCAACGCCGTATCCGCAATCGCCGCCGCCGTTGCCACAGCCAATCTGACCGTCATCGTCCGCCGGCTCGTCCCGAAGGTTCCAGTCGCAGCCTACTTCGCCGCCGGAGCGTTCGGACTGGCCCACACCGTCTGGTGGCTGGCGACTATAACTGAAAGCCACATGCTCCTTGCAGCCTTGATGAGCGGCGAACTGCTGGCGCTCATCTCGCTGATTCGCAAGCCGAGAATCTCAATGGTGCTGCTGCTGGGGCTGCTTAACGGTCTGGGAGTCGCCACGCATAACCTGGCGCTGCTCGCCCTGCCGGCATATGCGATAGCAGTAGTGGTGCTGGTTCTGGTATGGCGGACTTCGGCGAAGTCGGTCGAGCCGCGGCGTCTCGGATGGTGGGCGATACCGCTGTTCGTGTTGGCCTGGTGCGCGGGGGCAGCGCCGCTTATCTGGTTGACGATTCAAATGGCCGGACAGGCCGGAGCGGTATCGGCCATTCAATCGGCGCTGTTCGGGCAGAGTTGGCAGGGGCAGGTGCTGGGAGGGTCGGGAAGGGCGATAACGTTCGGACTGGGTTACATCATCTATAACTTCCCGAACCTTGTGCTTCCGCTGGCGGCTGTGGGGCTATTGCGCCTTCAACGGCGCGTTGGGACCGGCTTGGCTGCCGCGCTGATGTATATTACCGTGATACACTTTGTCTTCGCCATTCGATATCCCGTTTCCGACCAGTTCATGTTCTTCGTACCGTTTTATCTGATGGTTGCTTTATTAGCGGGACTTGGACTGGCGCATCTGTGCGAAAATCGGCGACGTTGGCTGAAAATCGCCGCGGTCGCTTCACTGGTGCTTGGTCCGGTCGCGTATGCAGCAGCACCGGCTGCGGCCAAGGCTATGAAACTGCCCCTTCCCGGCGGCAAGCGGATACTACCGTTCCGCGACCACGCCCGCTACTGGCTGACGCCGTGGAAGCATAACGAGGACTCCGCCGGGCGGTTCGCGCGCAAGGCGATGGAGCAACTTGAAGACAGCGGGGATTTTGTAATCCTGTTTGCCGACTCAACGACATACTGGCCGCTTCGCTGGGTCTCCAGGGTCGAGGGCAAAGGCCCAAAACGCCAGCCCGTCGGTGGAACAAACACCGACATGCTGAAAGATGTAACTGCCGATCCTGTCGGTTTCCTGCAAAAGGCCGAACGCGGCGGGAATGCGGTATTCGTTGTCTCCAATGTACCGGGCTATTGCCCCGAAGCCCTGTTGCCCTACGTGGACGACAAACCCACCGGCGTCCTGTACCGCGTCAGACCGCCGCCGCCAAAGGCTCCACCAGGGGAGAAAAATCCTCCGAATTCGGCATGGTAACAGACTAACGCCCGTCTCGTCTGAAGCAAACACTTGACAAACCTGACGCCTGCGCCAAGTATTACGCACAATTTTTTCCTTCAGTCGCTATACCAGACTGACCGAAAAGGCGTTGAAGATGAATACCACAGCCGTAAAAACAGGTTCGCCGACCAAGACCCCTACCCGGGCCGGACGGAAAACCTCCGCGCGAGGGAAATCCCCTGCCGGTAAATCCTCCGGTAAGGCCGGTGGGAAAAAACTGGTCATTGTCGAGTCGCCCGCCAAGGCCAAGACGATAAACCGCTACCTCGGCCCCGATTTTATAGTCAAGGCCTCAATGGGGCACGTCCGCGACCTTCCGGCAAAGGACATCGGCGTCGATCTGGAAGGCGATTTCACGCCAACGTACGAACCGCTGACAGGACGAAAAAAAGTCCTCGCCGAACTGAAAAAATTCAGCAAGACAGCGCCCGAAGTATTCCTGGCGACCGACCTCGACCGCGAAGGCGAAGCAATCGCATGGCATCTGGCCGAAGCGCTGAAAATTCCCAAAGACCGCCTCCGACGAGTGGTCTTCAACGAGATAACCAAGTCGGCGATCCAGGCAGCCTTCGCCGACCCGCACGAACTGGACATGAACAAGGTCGATGCCCAGCAGGCCCGTCGGATACTCGACCGGATCGTCGGATACAAGGTCAGCCCGCTCCTGTGGAAGAAAGTCGCCCGCGGACTGTCAGCCGGACGCGTCCAGACCGTCGCCGTCCGCCTTATCGTCGAGCGAGAGCGGGCAATCGAAGCGTTCATGCCGGAAGAGTTCTGGAAAATTCCCGGTATCTTCACCGCCGACCTTGCCGCCGCTTCGGGGCTGACCGAGCAATGGAAGCAGTTCCTGGCCACCACCGACGAGAAGGGTCAGCCTCCGACGCAGGCGAAGCAATATGAATTCCTCGCCGGCCACGACGCCTTCCAGGCTGAACTTATCGAATGGAAGGGTAAGCGGTTCAAGTGCCCCAACCTGGACGCCGCCCGGCAAATCAGCGAAGCGATGGGCCTGAAGATCGAGAAAGTCGATCAACGCGAAAAACCTGACGCCAAAGGCCCCGCCCAAAATCGCGTAACGATTATCGGCTGTGTGGACCGCGATGCCGGGGTTGAATTCGCCGTCGAATCGGTCGGAGCACGCACCAGCAGGAACCGACCGCCCGGACCGTTCACGACCGTTTCGATGCAGCAGGCAGCCTCGGTCCGCCTGCGGTTCTCCGCCAGCAGGACGATGCGCGTCGCCCAGCAACTCTACGAGGGAATGGAAGTCCCCGGCTCCGGAAGCGTCGGGCTGATTACATACATGCGAACTGACAGCCTGAACCTGTCGTCCCAGGCAGTCGGACAAGCGCGGGATTTCATCGGCGAGTCCTTCGGCGACCGTTACCTGCCGGAAAAGCCCAATGTCTATCGTTCCGGCCCGCGCGCCCAGGCCGCTCACGAAGCCATCCGACCGACCGACGTTACACGCACGCCCGAATCGCTCGCCGGCGTGCTCGACCAGGCCCAGATGAGGCTTTACGACCTTATCTGGAGGCGGTTCGTCGCCTGTCAGATGTCCCCTGCCGAGTGGGCCGTTACCGAAGTCGCCGTCGCCGCAGAAACACCGGACGGAAAGGCGCTCTTCAAGGCCATCGGGCGGAGACTCGCCTTCGACGGGTTCCTCAAAGTCGCAGGACTGCCCGCCCGAAAAGAGCAGCACATCCCCGACGTATCGGCAGGTACGCCCATCGCACCGATAGATGTGGATCCGACGCAGCACTTCACCCAGCCGCCGCCGCGATACACCGAGGCGTCGCTTGTAAAGGCCCTCGAAGCCGAAGGCATAGGCCGGCCAAGTACTTACGCCGCCATTGTCAAAACCATCCAGGACCGCGAATACGTCAAACAGATCGAACGCCGCTTCCACGCTACCGAACTGGGAATGGTCGTTACCGATAAACTCATCAAACATTTCGCGGACATTTTCGACCTGCGATTCACTGCCCGCCTGGAAGACAAACTCGACGACGTCGAAGAGGCCCGCGCAGACTGGACATCCGTGCTGCGGGACTTCTACGGACCTTTCAAGGCCGACCTCGAAAAAGCCGGCGAAGAAATGGTTCACGCAAAGGCAGAAGTCGAACCGTCCGAATACACCTGCGACAAATGCGACAAACCGATGGTCTATCGCTGGAGCAAAAACGGAAAATACCTCGCCTGCACAGGATACCCCGACTGCAAAAACACCTTCCCCGTCGATAAGGACGGAAAAAAGGTCGAGGCGAAGCATGTCGATATTGCTTGTCCGGTGTGCGGCAAGGGTTTGATAATGCGTCGCGGGCGATATGGGCCGTTCATGAGTTGCCCGGACTATCCCGAATGCAAGGGAATCGTCAATCTGGACAAAAAAGGCGGCGTGAAACTGCCATCGCCTCCGCCGCTGGAGACCGACCTGGTCTGCTCCAAGTGCGGCAAGCCGATGAACCTCCGCCGAGGCGCTCGTGGCCCGTGGCTGGGATGCTCAGCCTTCCCCAAATGCCGAGGCCGACTGGGCTGGAAAACCCTAAAACCCGACCAGCAAAAGGCCCTCGAACTGCAATTATTAAACCACGAAAAAGCCAATCCCCAACCCACCATCCGCAAAACCGACGGCACCGCCGTCGAAGCGGGTTACGTGCCGCAAATAAACGAGCAGACCGAATAGGCCGGAATGTGTGTGGGGCATTTTAGAGTCCGCATTTCTTTCTTCTTGACTTCAGATGCAAGTGGCGGTTATCTGTCGGGGAGAATGTGATATAGAGTGTGCATTTGTCCCTATTCAGGGAGAGGTACCAAAAACAGATTTTTTCTTTCTCCCTTGGAGTGGTAGGCGTGGCAATGGACTGGCGAAAGCTTTTGAGTGAAAAACGGGCAAGAAAGCTTGTCGGTGGTCAGGAACAGTCAAAGAAGGTGCCCGGAGACAAACGCGATGAGTTCGAGAGGGATTTTGATCGTATCGTGTACTCGACACCGTTTCGACGTCTCCAGGACAAAACACAAGTGTTTCCCTTGGATCCCAACGACTCAGTCAGAACTCGGCTAACTCATTCTCTGGAGGTTTCCCATGCTGCTCGCGGCCTCGCAAAGGATGTGTGCTGCTGGATGGAAAAACGAGGGCATATTGAGGGCCAACAAAGCAGGCAAATCGAGACAATTGCCGCCACGTGCGGTCTGCTTCACGATCTCGGGAATCCGCCTTTCGGGCACTCCGGGGAAATAGCAATCCGCGAATGGTTCGAAAAGAAAGAAGAAAAAGAAAAGGGCGCCAACTTCTTCAGCGATCTATATGACGCTTCGGAGAGCCGAAACAAGGTCAGTCAATATGTCCAGGATTTTTTACGGTTTGAGGGTAATGCTCAAACCATTCGACTCGTAACAAAGCTTCAGATACTGGCAGACTTCCACGGTCTCAACCTGACTTGCGGCACACTTTCTGCGGCATGCAAGTATGTTGCTGCTTCCAATGAAGGGGACGACGGTTTCCATGAGAAATCCAAGGTTGGTTACTTTGCCTCTGAGAATTCGTTGATAAAAAAATTGCGCACAGAGACGGGAACAGGCAAGGCCAGAAATCCCATCACCTTCTTGGTGGAAGCTGCGGACGATTGTGTTTATAACACGGTCGATCTCGAAGATGGAGTAACAAAGGGCATATTGGATTGGGGATTACTTAAGGAAGAATTACTAGCCAGCAGTGATGGTAAAACTACCATCCAGAAATACCTCAAAGATGTGGAAGGACATGTAGAGGAAAAAGAGAAAGAAGTTCAGTTCTCTGGTCGTGCCAAAGACAAAACCCTGGTTCAGTATTTCCGAGTGCTGGCAATTGGGGAAATCGTTACGGCTTCGGCTAAGGCATTCATGGATAATTATGAGGAGATTATGGAGGGGAACTATCATAAAGAACTTGTACAGGATTCTTCGGCGGCGGCTCTTATTGAAGCTTGCCGGAAGATCAACCTGGAACGAGTTTACCGCTCGGATGAGACATTAAAGCTGGAATTGATGGGGCGGAAGGTAATTCAGGATCTCCTCGACATATACTGGGAAGGTGCTGAACAAGGATTCCCCGATTCCGAGAAGTTGTTTCCTCAAAAAGCGTACAATCTGATGTCCGACAACTATCGAAGGGTTTTTGAACACACACTGGACGAGAAAGACCTGCCTGATAGATACTGCCGCATGCAGCTTGTAACGGATTACGTTTGCGGCATGACAGATACTTTTGCTGTTAACCTCCACAAGAGGTTAACGAATGGGTAATGAAATAGATAGACTGAGAAGCACGCTTCGAAAACAGGTTAGTAAGTTCGTCGCATCTCAAACAGGTATTCGCCAACCGCTGAGACCTATCTTCGATAAAATCCGCCAAAAGGGACGGACGGCCTTTTTGTTTGGCGGAGCACTAAGAGATCTGATAATCCACGGTCTTAAAGAGAACCCGCGAGATTTGGACATTGTTGTCTCAAAAATGACGCCGGAACTGGAAAAGTACCTCAGCAAATACTTGGAGAAAAGAACTCGTTTTGGCGGCTTTCAGGTTTGCATTTCCCGTTGGGATTTCGACATATGGGCGTTAGGGGATACATGGGCATTTCGGGAAAACCATTTTTCCGGAAAGGCATTTTCCGATCTTCCCAAAACTACATTTCTTGATATTCAAGCAGTAGTGGCTGAGTTGATACCCAAGCCGGGCGCGCCCCGAAGAATTTATTCAAACGGTTTCTTTGAAGCAGTCTTGAAAAGGACAATCGATATAAATTTCGAAGACAATCCTTTCCCGAAATTATGCGTTCTAACTGCACTCATGACAGCCAGGAAACTAGATTTTACCGTGGCTCCGAGATTAACCAAATACATACTCCATCATGTCGAACGCCTCGAACTAGAGGAGTTAGTTGACCTTCAGCAACGCCACTACAAGCGAGCTCTGTTTGACTGTGATACCCTCACGCAGTGGATTGCTTCCCTGAAATCTCAACATCGGGAAGCCCCGAAGAGGCCGGCAAATCTTCCATGTGCCAAGATTGAGCAGCCATGGCTACCCACAGCCGGATTCCAATACAGTTTTCAAGCAAATGCGGCGAGTACGGTGGCGGACCGCGTTAATTCCCCAGTTCCTTCTTGACCTTTTTCAAGGGAACGGCCTTTTGGCCTGACTTTTCGAATTCACGCAGGGCATTGCTGCCTTCAGCATTCCTGTTGCAGAAAACGTCGGATGGCTCCGGCAAGGTCGTGGCCTAGTGCGTGGGCGGTTTCGGCTGTTACGGCCCTGCCGGTGGCGGAGGCGTAGGGGATCTCGATACTCGAAGCAAACCGCACGCCGGGAAGTCCCTCCGCCCAACGGGCGAAACTCTTGCCCTTGCTGAAACTCTCGTCCTTATTCCACCCCTGGCCGAAGGGACGATTGTTCTCGGCTTTGAAGACGAGCGGGCCCCTCGACCCGGCTCCCCTCGACTTCGCTCGGGGCAGGCGGGACAGGCCTGTCTGGACGGCTTCGAGAATCTCCGAGAACCGCTCGACGCGACGCCAGTTCTCCTGGTTCGCCGTCCCGACGAACTGGATATCCTCGTGTCCCTCGCTGCGAAGACCCGGGCAGTGCATGTCCAG
>JAUVIQ010000241.1 GCA_030592655.1 Planctomycetales bacterium
AAATAGCCGGGTGCCGTGGTCGCGGTGTTTGCGACCACGTTAACACCTGAACGTCCGCGTGGTCGCAAACGCAGCGACCACGGCACCGGGCTTATAGGTTCTTTGACAAGTGAAGAAAGACCGGATTACCGGAATACCGGATTACCGTGAAAAAAAACATGGCGAAACGGCAAGCCGTAGAAGTTGGGTAAGATAGGTAAAGATGAATTTTTTAAAATGGACGTAAAAACGACACTTAAATACGCAACTGCTTACTCGGAAAGGACTTACGAATTTTGCTTTCGGCCCGAATTGGCCCGAATCGTTCCCAATTGGCCCGAACTGGCCCCAATTGGCCCCAATCGTTCCGAATTGGCCCGAATTGGCCCGTTTCGGCCCGTTTTGGCCCGCAATGGTTCCCGATAGGCGAATTTTACCACCAATCCAATCCCGGTCATCCGGACTTGGTTTTCTTTACCATTGGATGAGCCTTATCGTAGTCGGCCTTGAGTCCGGCGGTGGTCAGGTGTGTGTAAATCTGCGTGGTGGAGATGCTCTTGTGTCCGAGTAGTTCCTGCACGCTTCGCAGGTCGGCACCGCGATTGAGCATGTGCGTTGCGAAACTGTGTCTGAGCGTATGCGGGGAGACTTTTCCCGCCAGTTCCGCTCGGCGGATGTATTTGTTGAGTTTCCTGCGGACCGACCGGTCGGATATTCGCCCGCCGAGTTTATTTACGAACAACGCCCCAGCCGGGTCGTCCCGACTACGCAAGGACGGGAAAACCTCGTCGCGCAATTGCAGGTATTCCACGATGGCTTCTGCGGCAGGCGAACCGATCGGCGTTATTCGCTCCTTTTTGCCCTTTCCCCGGATGCGGAGCGTACCGTCGCCCAAGTCGATATCCTCTACATTAAGCCCGATAAGTTCGCTGATTCGCAGGCCCGATGAATAGATGGTCTCCAGTATCGCCCTGTCGCGTGCCGCCAGCATTTGTTGCAGCGTGTTTTTCTCGATCGCGGGTTCGGCCGACGGCGCTGACAGAAGGGCTTCGACCTGTGCTTCATCCAGGCATCCGGGTAATTTTTTGAGTTGCTTCGGCGCTCGGACGACGGCGGCCGGCGATGCGGTAATTTGCCCTGTGCGTACGAGATGTCTGTACAGGCTTCGCAGCGACGCCAGTTTGCGAGCGATTGACGCTCGTGAATATTCCGCGCTCATCAGGGCCGAGATGAACGCTCGCACGTCGGCAGGCTCGACCGCCGGCAGCCGGGCCGACAACATTTCGCCGTTTGCTTCGTCAAAATCGTGGCCACTGTCGGGCATGATGGCTTCGGGCGAGATAAGGAACCGGCAGAACTGCGCCAGGTCTATCCGGTATGAGCGGATTGTATGTTGCGAGAAATTCCGCTGCCGGGCCAGGTGCGTCAGAAATTTCGTAATGATGGGTATAGTCGTCATTGCCCTGCATTATCCATCGGCGAGGGGTGCTGCGGGGCTTTACAATAAACAACCCACCCCGACGTGTCGGGGTGGGTTGTCGTAATGAAGCATGTTTAGTAGATCGCCTAAAAATTTCCCGGCGGCATCGGCTGGGCCATCGGACCGCCGCCGCGCATTCCCATCATGAACATCATGAATATTTTGGTAACTTCACCGATGGTGCTTGTCGGAAGGTATCCGACTGCCGAGATGTCTCGCCCCTCGATGGAGATTGATCCGACGAATGGTTCATCGGCGACCATTGGCGGTATTGGCGGCATCTCTTCACCAATGGCTGCCATTATGTTGGTGACTATCTTGAAAATATTACTAACATTGTACAGTACGACGGCGGTGCGCTTCTTCGGAAGCATCGCCAGCGCTCTGGTGATACCCGGGTTTTTGTGCAGTATCCCGGTACCCTTGGCCGTTTTCAACGCCTCGACCAAAAGCGACTTCGAGCCGCCTATCGTTATCACCAGCGTTTTCTTATCAACAGCCGTTATCAACAGGCGAACCTTGTCCTCGCCGAGAATCGTCTTCATCTTCTGGCGATCATCCTCTTTCATCTTGAGGAGTTCAGGATGATCAATGTCGATAACATCGACCTTTCTGGCGCCGACGGTCTCAAGGGCCTTGTGGTACTTGACGGTGAGTTTCTGGAAGTCTCTATCCTTGACGCCCTTGATGATTTCAGTTGCGACGGTAGTACCGTCGGCCAGAAGGGCCTTGACCTTCTCTGCCGATTTGCACTCCAGCACGCACACCGCCCCGACCTGGCCTGTACCGGTTGTGATCCCGCCGGCATAGACCTGCACGGACTCAATCTGCTCATCCAGTTCGAGCCATACTTTGAGGCACTTGGCCTTCGCTTCGGCGGTGAGGTTTTTGAAAGGTTCGTTGTCCAGGACGTTTTTGATCTGCTTGATGTTGAAATCTTTCGGCGTTTTCGGTTCGTTCCGAGCGCCGAAGGCGACGACGTAAGGCATACTCGGCAGGCGGTTCAGCAGCGACCCTGCAACGGGCCTGCAGAGCGACAACGCCTTTCCCATAATGCTGTCGGGAAGGTACGAGCACCGTCCCTCGACCATGATACCGTCTTTGGTAATCCGCAGCCCGAAGGAGACATCGTCGAGTTGCTTGATTATCTCCTTGACCGAGGCGAAGTTACCGACCATAGCCTTTTTCATCGCCACGTCAGGTCCGACAAAATGCCTTGGTTCGCCTCTGGCTTTTTCTTTCGCCATTTCCTTTTCCATCTTTGTCATGACGGCGTTGGCAATCGGCGCGACCATCTTGATGTTAATCCACCCGGATATGTCGTTGCGGGCGATGACGGCCTTGTCGGTCGGCGAGAGTTTCGTGATGACGGATTTCCTGACGCCGCCGGCCATGTTCTGAACGGCTTTGAGGTTCGGACCAATCATCGCGTAGTTACCGGCGACCATGCAGTACATAGGCTCCGGCGTTCCAGCCCCTTGAAGTTTGACGTAATTGCCTTCTTTTACGGGGTTGTAATTCGCCAGCATCGTGGTCAGCGTCTTGTCTGTGGTTGGAACCATCAGAATAACCGGTGGGAGAGGTTCCTTCTTCGGCGCTTCGCCCGGTTGCGGGGGCTTTTTCTTGCCCGCGATCATCTCGACTATATCCACGCCATAGACCTGCGGGTCGAGCATGACCACTGCGAATCCGCCGTTGGCGTTGAAACCTTCGCCGAGTTTGGCGGCCCGGCGAATTTTGTCCAGCACCTTACCAGGGAGGAGCGATTGACCTTCCGGGCTGATCGCTTTGACGAAACCGTCTATCTTGTCCGTGAAATCCGTGACGTTCCTGACGACGACAAACCCCATGCACCCTGCCGGGATATGCTTGAGCACGTTGCCGGCCGGTGGGAGCTTGACCGGGGGCGCTTCCTGAGCAAAGGCAGCCGAAAATCCCGCCAACAACACCGATACAATCGCTACATAACCGATACGCTTGGACATAATACGCTCCTTAAGTTAAGACCACGTTTCAATACGACTTTAAGTAACTACTGTATGCCAGCCGTTACCGCACTGTCAATTATAACATGGAGCGAAAATTGTAATAACTCGCTGACCGAATACGTAGCACGGGCGTCTCGCCCGTGCGAAAAAAACAGGAAAAAGCCACGGAATTCACGGGCGAGACGCCCGTGGTACGTATTTGATTTACTTGACATCGGTGTTGTTTTGCATTATTGGAGGGGGCAATCAGGTTTTTAGTGCCTGTCCGCCGGAATACCCTGGAAGTGGATACCCGATATGAAAATATTCATCGTCAATTGTGGAAGCAGTTCAATCAAGTATCAATTGTTCGAGTCAGCCGACGAGTCGGTTCCGGCCAGGGGCTTTCTGGAGCGGATCGGGACGTCCGAAGCGGTGCTCCATCACACTGCCGGCGG